>NZ_CALPCV010000009.1:0-82782 GCF_943193095.1 Parasutterella muris
TATTTTTTAGCTTACGAAGTTAATTTTTTAAGGTGTCCACGCTTAAGATTACGTGTCCACGATTAGGATAATTCCCAGGCGAGCACTATTGCATTGATTTTCTTCCTAGAAATAGCATGTTAGAGTACTTTTCTAATTATAGGATTTTCGATAATAGTTATTTGGCAGAGGTCTCTTTGAATCTGCATAGATTCTGCCTCAAAAATTTTGAGAGAAACCCGAGCTGTACGTTTCAATGCTGCACGGCACAAGGGAGGGGAAATACTCTAAGGGCGACAGCGTTTCAAAGATCTCTGCTTACCAAAGCTCAAAGTTCTTATATTCAACATTTACAAAATCCACAATTTTGAGAAATTGTTTGACTTGAGCTGATGGTTTTCGTGAGTGAAGGACTCCAAAGGGGAGTGTTAGCTCTGTATCAAAAGGAATAGTTTTAAGCAGGGGGTGGGAGAACACCCATGCATCTGTTCCTAAAAATAAATTTTGCGTATTTTCGCAAAGGTTTAATACGTCCATTGAGAGCTTTTCGAAAAACAGGCAAGGAATCTTAGCTGTTGATAGGATGTTCTTTAAAACATCATAACTATGGAACCATGGAAGCTCTCTAATTAATACCCCCCCCCTGCTGAACATTCGTCGCTGATCGTGTGATTTGAGTTACGCTCATAGAACGTATTGCAGGGAAATAGAATTCAGCTAAGCGGTCCAGCGTAATCAGTCTCTCATCAGATAATTTGTGAGAGGCTGTCATTGAGAGAGTGAAATGTAAGTCTCGGAGTTTTAGAGCATGACACTGTCTCTCTGTTAAAAAGCTGTCATCGTAAGCGCAAAGCAGAACATCAATTTTCCCTTCTGAACCGAGGTGGGTCAGGACGTCCCACTCTGTTACCTCGTCATTCTCGAATGGAACCAATTGTATTTTGAGATTTGGGAACTGTTTTATTGCAATTGGCCAAACTTTTGATAGGAATTTGGCAGAAGTAAAAGGGGAAATGCCAATTCGAATTAAATTGCCATCGTTCCGTTCAATCTCTCGCGCCCTAGACAAGGCCTCCTTTGAAAAGGAGATAAGGTATTTCGCATCTTTATATAGAGACTTACCTGCAGAAGTCAATGTCAATCCTGTGGGGCTCCTGTCGAATAATCGAACTTTTATCCGTTCCTCAAGCGTTGAGATTTGTTTAAACAGTGCTTGAGGACTCTTACCAATTAGATATCCGGCTTTCGTAAAGCTCCCGGCGTCGGCTACAGAAATAAAGATGCTTAGATGTTGGGTATCCATACGGAGTTTTAGACAATTTAAAAAAGACGAGTAAAGGGAAATTTACACGAAAAAGTATGTTTCAGAAAGACGAATCTTGTACTTGACATTAAGACCAAAGACAGAAAATTCGTTTAATAATTTTTTTGACTTTAATTAATCTCCTTCTGTTTATTAATAAATTCTACATGTTAATTTAAAAAATATAGAATTTTTATAAATAGATGTAATAAGTTATGAAAATCTCGAGTATAGTATTTTTAATAAAAATAAAGCAGTTTATTATAAAAATATTTTTAAATTTTCAAAAATTAATAGTTATATATTAATATATTTAATATTCAATCATTTAGTTTTTATTTTTGTGTATTTAATATCTAATATTAAACGTATAATAAAATCGGTTTAAATGAGCAAATTTTTTTATATATTTTTAAGTATTACCCATGTTGCTAAGCTTTTCTAAATGTTAGATCATAAAAAAGAGATTTTTCCTCAAAGCGCAGAATTTTAGGTGGTGTTTTTCTGTGCATTCTTAATTAATCCAGTTTTATGGATAACCTAAGGAGAAATGGTTATGAATAAGGCATTTAAGGCTATCTGGAGTGATGCTAGACAATCTTTTGTCACGACCAGTGAGAAACAGAATTCTCACGGCAAAAGAGCAAAGGTATCAGTCGCTATTTGTGCTGCAATGCTCGCGTTTGGCGGAGCTGCTTCTGCTGCCTATGTTGAGACAGGTACGCTAGGAGATAAGGCTTCCTGGGAAACTGCTGAATACAATTACAACTGGGGCCTCGGAGCAATGAAGGCTTCCTCCGCTTATGCGTTGGGATATTTCGGCCAGAACACTATGGTTGCAGTTATGGACTCCGCGGCGTGGCTTGGTAATGTTGACTTAGATACACCTCGTATCACTGCAACTCACGTAACTGGTACATATGGTTCGTCGGGTAATCGCTATCCCCAGAGTATTTATGCAACAATCAACAAAGGAGTCCAGCCTACACCGGCAGAAGGGCAGCCTTTTACAGAAGGTGAAGAATTTGACGTTACCGGTAATTACACAATCGGCCTGAACGATGCGCACGGAACACAGGTTACAGGTGTGATTGGTGCCGAACGTAATGGCGAATACGGTCATGGCGTTGCCTTTAAGGCAGACGTTATTGTTGGAAATACCGGTGCGAATGACAACAATAACTACGGTCCGTTCCAGGATTACAACTACTATTACAATGGTTACAAGGCTCTTGCTGATGCTGTTAACTCTTCCAACGGGGAGTACAGAGGAGGCATGATCAATAATTCTTACGGAACAAATACTAAGATTTATAGTTCTAATGGCCATATTCTGACTCCTGACGAAATGACAGCTCTTCTTGCAGGAGAAGGAGATCATGCGAAAGCGGCAGCGGCTTACTCTGTCACCTTCTCTGGTGACTATAGTTTCTTAGGTTTAGACGATGTTCCCGGCGCATCCAGATATTCTGCAAATCCTTCGGCGTTTGAATGGGAATACATGTATTTCAAACTGAAATACGGTGATGAACCGAGCTTCTTAGATGGCGCATACAACGCGGTTAAGGGCACTAATGTTATTCAGTCCTGGGCTGCAGGCAATCAGGATAGAGGTACTCCCTATCTGAAGGGTCTTTATCCGTACTTCAACCCTGAAGCAGAAAAGAATTGGCTCAATGCCGTCGGCGTAATGCAAACCAAAGGCGATAATAACCAGTACATGCAGGCAACATACTGCAAAGCCGGTTTAGCAAAATGGTGGTCAATGGCAGGTCCGACAGCCTATCCCGGAATCGGTACGACCTATGTGACTAACAGCCTTGAAGGTGGCCGCGTTACTACCACTAGCTTTAACGGAACATCAGCTTCTGATCCGCAGATTACCGGTGCATTTACGGTTCTGCAATCCCGTTACCCGAGCATGACAGCGATTCAGGTTAAGGATGTCATGTACACAACAGCCACACATATCGGACCTAACGGCAAACCCTTCACAGATTGGACTGCCGCAGAAGGTACTCCTGACGTCATCTATGGTTGGGGTATGCCTGATCTTGATAAGGGTATGTATGGTCCGGGACAGTTCTTAGATCATTTTGAATACCGCTTAGCTGAGCCTCTGGATGTTTGGAGCAATGACATTACAGAAGCAGGTCTGCAGCAGAGAGAAAAAGAAGATAAAGCTTGGATGGAAGCTACTAAGAATGGCACAGATCCGGATGCTGGTGGAGACTACACTTTAGGCGATGATATGGTTGTCTTGGATGGAAACCTTGACTTCTATGACAATGCTATTTCTCCTGAACAGGCAAAGCAGTGGCGCGCAGAATACTACGCTAAACGTGCCGCTTACATCCAGAACAAGATCGATAACGACCTTTACAAGGGTAAACTCGTTAAGAGCGGTACAGGTACCCTCGTAATGACAGGAAACAATAGCTATACCGGCGGAACAGAAGTTAGAGAAGGTCAGCTCTTTGGCTTTACTGAATCCTTCGGTTCCGGTGCGGTTAACGTAAACGGCGGTACTTTCGGTGTACTGGCGACATACAACGATCAGTTCACACAGAAAGGAGAACTCCATTCCGTAGTTGGCGGTGTTAGCCGTGCAGAAGCTCAGAAGGCTACAGTTGTTGTTAACGACGGCGGTACATTTGCAGTTATCGCTGATCAGGACGTTCAGCTCAAGAGCCTGACCTTCAACGAAGGTGCTCAGATCACAGTGACTTCTCTCACAAATGATGCATTCGAACAGGCCTGGGACGGTAATGTACAGGTTGGTACAGTCACAGCCGAAACCCTGGAAGGTGCGAACAACGCTATCGTGACACCGGACTACGCTTTGGTTGACCATACAATCACTGTCGACGGCAATAAGATCACCGGTGTATTAGAGAAGAGTGATAAGACACTTGCTGACTACGCAAACAACGGCAATGGCGTTTCTGTTGCTAATGCTCTGATGGCTGATGAAGCACTTTTCTCCGGTTTAGTCAGTGCAACTAAAGATGAAGCAAGACAGACGATTGCTTCTCTCGCAAACGATATCCATGTCACCGCAAATGCAATGACTGTTGCAAACGGTCAGTCCTTAGTCCGCGCCATTAAGGATCAGGCTATCGGTATTGACGGAGCAGCTCGTGTTGCTGATGTTGATGACGGCCGTGCTCGCCTCTGGATGTCCGCAGTCGGCAACTGGTCGAAGATGGACCGTGCCGGTTCCTCCAAGCTCAAGTCCGACTTCTACACTGGTCTGGTTGGTTTAGAAGCTGATATCAACGTTAATAACAAGGTTGGTGTCTTCTTTGGTGCCGGCAAGACTAAGTTCAAGGGCGGTGCTGACGGCAAGATTGACTCGGATGATCTGCATTTTGGTATCTACGGTCAGTCCAAGATCAGCGATGTTCGCTTGAACTATGGCTTTGCTTATTCTCATCAGGATAGAGACGCCGGTACTGCTCTCTTCTACAGAAATCAGGCATTTGCTTCTTCTCCGAGCTACAACGCAAAACTTGCTCAGGTCTTCGGTGAAGTGGCCTACACCGGTCTGAATCTAGGTACTGTCAATGTTGAACCGTATGTTGGTTTAGCATGGATGCATCTGTCTGCTGACGGCTTCAACTCTGATTACGCAGGCGGAAAAGCTTCTACCAGCTTCGACAGCCAGAATCTTGCTGTGACCAATGTTGGTGCCCGCGTTAAGGTACCGTTTGAAGCCGGAGCTGCTAAGCTCAAGGCCGTTGCTGATGTGAACTGGACACAGTACATGGGTGACACACGCGGCAAGTCCACACTCAAACTTGGAAACGGCGCAACAGCTAAGATTCAGAGCGAAAAACTCTCCGCTGTTGCTGCGGTGGGTGTCGGTCTTGAAGCCCAGCTTGGCAAGAGTGCTTCTCTGGGAGTCTCTTACTACGGTGCCTTCGGAAGCAAGATTAAATCCAACGGTGTTGGCGCAACATTCAAGTATGCCTTCTAAATCCGGCTTTCTCCCTGGGTGACTAGGAGCTTCTGACGAAGCTTAGGCAGAGGACGAAGGATATATCGTCCTCTGCCGATCACCTTCCTTTGTCCCAAGTTAATAAGAGAAAAACTATGGATATCATGATTATTCTTCAGATCATTGTCCTGCTGGGCGCGATCTTCATTGGTGTTCGTCTTGGCGGAATCGGGATTGGTTACGCCGGTGGTGCTGGCGTTCTCGTTCTCGGTCTTTGCCTTGGCATGAAACCGGGCAACATCCCCTGGGATGTGATTCTGATTATTGCTTCCGTGATCGCTGCTATCTCTGCGATGCAGCTCGCGGGCGGTCTTAACTATTTGGTCTACATTGCTGAGAAAATTCTCTACAAGAACCCCAAATACATTAACTACCTTGCACCGGTTGTCACATACGTTCTGACAATCTTTGCCGGTACAGGCCACACAGCTTTCTCAATGATCCCGGTTATCGTTGAAGTGGCCAAGGGTGAAAACGTTCGTCCGTCCGTGCCGCTCTCTATCGCGGTTGTGGCTTCTCAGATTGCAATTACCGCTTCTCCGGTTTCCGCCGCTGTTATTTACATGACAGGTGTTCTGGAACCCTTCGGTTGGAGCTATCCGGCTCTGCTGGGTGTTTGGCTTCTCACTACATTTGCAGGCTGCATGATCACAGCGTTCATCATGACGCTTATCTCTAAGATGGACCTTTCTACAGACCCGATCTATCAGGAAAGACTCAAAGAAGGCTTGGTTAAACCTGCGGTTGGTCTTCATGAAATGAAGATCGATGCCAAGGCCAAACTCTCTGTTTGGATCTTCCTCATCGGTGTTCTCTGCGTTGTGTTCTATGCTTCCGCGATTTCTCCGGCTGTAGGTCTGATCAAGAATGTTGTTGTTCCTCGTGACGCGGCCATTATGAGCCTGATGCTTACAGTCGGTGCTCTTATTACCATCCTCTGTAAAGTCAAACTCGGTGATGTTGCCGGTACAGCCGTCTTCAAGTCCGGTATGGTTGCCTGTATCTGCGTTCTCGGCGTTGCATGGCTTGGCGATACATTCGTTTCCGGTCACACCAACGAAATCAAGGCGTTCGCTTCTCAGACCATCAGCCAGTACCCGGCTCTGCTTGCTGTTGTATTCTTCTTAGCCGCTATGCTCCTGTACTCTCAGGCTGCTACCGCTAAGGCGATTACTCCGACAGTTGTTGCGGCACTTGGCATTACAGCAGCCAACCCCGACAACGCTTACATGCTGGTCGCCTGCTTCGCTGCTGTTTCCGCTCTGTTCGTTCTCCCGACATACCCGACACTGCTCGGCGCTGTTCAGATGGACGACACCGGTACAACACGCATCGGTAAGTGGGTCTTTAACCACTCCTTCTTCATCCCTGGCGTTCTAGCGATTTTCTTCTCTGTCGCTTTAGGTTTTGTTGTCTGCGGGCTCTTCTAATTAACGGGGGCGCATGCCCCCATTGAGAGATTCAAATGACAGAAGTGATCCTCTTTTGCTTCAAAGCTGGGCTTACAGCTTATGCAGTAACAATGATTCTTCTGATATCGGCATTCTGTTTAGTGCTGATCTATCGATATTTTTATAACTAGATATGCCCTCTGAAAGAAGACGTATCTTGGAAGTATTGGGCAGGCCACACAGTCTTTGTGTTGCTTGCCCTTTTTTTATAACGTATGTTTGTTGGATCTTTGGTAGCCTGTATTTATAAGTTCCGCCATTAGGCATATAAACATCATGTAGTTTGACTAATTGAATGTTTGCCTGCAATCTTTCCAAAAACAAAAGCCGAAGTAAGTGCAACGCCGCCCATTCTGTCATGTCCGTGAAGGCCTCCCGAAGCTTCTCCACAAACATAGAGCCCTTCAATGACACTTCCGTCCTTGCGAAGGACTTGCGCATTTTTATTAAATCGAACGCCCCCGCAGCAAAAGTGTACGCAAAGGCGTTCAATGCCAAAGTAATAGGGCGGTACAGAAATAGTTTGAGTAAATCTGTTTTTATGGAAAATCGGATCCTCATTTATCTTTGCATGTCGGTTGTACGTATCAAGCGTTTGAGCAAGTACTGATGGTTCGACATGCATGATCGAAGCCATTTCCTGCACACTGTTCGCTTTTCTTACGACTTGATTCATGAGTTTGATGCCAAGACTTGCGCCCTTACGTGATTGCGAATCTGTAATCGCCCACATTTCTCGATCGGTCTGCTTCAGTACCGCCTCGGAAATTTCCTTCCATGAGGCGCTTTCGCTTACGAAGCGTTTACCGTGCTTGTTGACGAAAATGTCTCCGCCGACATAATCTAGAAGCCGGCCGCCCCAGAAAGGAATGAGCTGAATATATTGAGCATCTTTGAGCGCGGCTCCGAGCGGCTCAGCCATAGTTATTGCGTCTCCGGTTGCTCCGTCATAAGCGTTGCCAAACGGGTTTGCAGTGGTTGCGAATTCCGGACCAAGTCTGGGATCAAATCTGGTGCGCATTTCTACATTAGCCGTAAATCCTCCTGTCGCAAGAATGACGGCGCCTGCATACATCGGAACGCTTTGATCTTTGCCAAGGGATGCGGTAACGCCCACTACGCGGCCCTCTTCTGTAATGAGTGATTCGACTTTTGTATTAAGAAGCAGTTTGGCTCCATGCCTGATTGCGTAGCTGTTGAGCGCCATGACATAGTCATATCCGGCTCTTACCGTATTGGAAATATGACTTCTGGGGAACAGCCCTGCGGCGGTTTGAAGCAGCGTTGGCTCCCACTTTACGCCGACATCTTCCAGCCAATTGATGATCTCAAAGGATCTTTGACAAACGATCTCAGCAAGAGCCGTGTCGTTCTTGTGACCGCCGATTTCAAGCATGTTTTCCAGCATGAGCTCAGGAGAGTCTTTGTACTTTTGACGCTTTGGGTCTACTGCGCTCACATAGCCTGTGGAAACAATGGAATGGCCTCCGATGACGGGACTTTTTTCAAGAATAAGAACGGATTTTGCTCCACTTTGCAAAGAAGAGACTGCAGCGGAAAGCCCTGCGACACCGCTGCCGACAATGATGACATCCCACTTTTTCTTGGCAAAACACAGTCCGGGAGCCATTAAGGCGGATGCCGTACCAATAATTATCTGTCTTCTACTGATCATGATCTTTCTCATCGGTCATGACAAAATAGGCTTTTGAGGCTTCAAGAGAAGAGTGCACGCCCATCTTGTCAAAAGCATTGGCTCTGTGCATTTTTACGGTTGGAACGGCAATATCAAGCCTGGCGCTGATGCCCTTATTGCTAACACCCTGAGCCGCCATCTCGAAGATTTGCTTTTCGCGTTTGGTTAGTGAGTTAAAACGTTTTTCAATTCTATCGCGTTCACTTCTTTCGCCCTGGCTGGTTAGACTCTTTGCGCAAGCCTGCTGTATACAGTCTAAAAGCACGGCCGGCGCAACCGGCTTCTGAAGGAAGTCAAGTGCGCCATGTTTGAGCGTATGGACTGCAGATTCGACATCGCCATGACCGGTCAGAAAAATAATGGGAATCGGATGCGCAACCGTTGATTCAATGTGGTGCTGAAGCTGCAGGCCGGTAAGGTTCGGCATTCTAATGTCGAGAACAAGGCAGCCCGGTTCTATGAAGCGCTCTTCCGCTATGAATTTTTCTGCGCTGCTGAAACCTCTAACTGACCATCCCTTCATAGACAGAAGAACTTTCAGAGACTCTAAAAACTGCGTGTCATCATCAACAAGCCGTACGACGCATTTTTGCTGAAGTCTATTTAATTCATGTGTGTTGTTCATGTTTCAATCTCCAGCTGATCGATTTCCAGAAGAGCAGCAACGCCGCCGCCTTTTCTTTTCCTAAAACTGAGATCGGCCGAATGATGATCAGCGATCGATCGGATAATGGATAACCCGAGTCCCAGACCTTCAGCCTTTACACTCTCTCCGAGTGAGATTAGTCGAGCCATTTGCTCATCTGTCATCACATTCCCGCAGTTTTCGATCTTGAGCTCAAATCTCGAAGACTCGATTCTACTGATCGTTATTTTAATAAAAGGCTTTTGTTTCTTTTCAGCTTCCAATGCCGCATGCGCGCCGTTTCTTAGAAGATTAATAATGAGCAGTTCCAAGGAAACCGGATCCGAGCGAACCAAAGCCTTACCAGCTCCATTGAGCAAGTTCACTTTTACAGCGTCATATTCCGGTTCATTTCTCCTGAAAGAGCGAATTGCTTTTTCTGTGATCTCAACAAGGTCACTCGGAATCAGCGGATTCTCTTTCTTTTTGGCAAAATTGCGGACGGACTCAACCAGAGAGTTCAGTCTGCCAACCTGTTGAGCCACATTATTAATAGCGGATAGAACGATGGTGTCTTTTTCTGGACTGACTTCCTGCTTCATTCGTAGGATTTCCAGATAGTTAAGGATTGTTCCGAGCGGCTGTTTAGCTTCGTGAGCGATAATGCTGCTCATTTGCGAGATAACGCCGTTTCGCTCCAAAAGAGCCATTTTCTTTCTCTCGGACTGTAGTGTTTTATCGGCTGCGATTTTATCTTTCAGCGCTTGATGCAGTTCTCGGGTTTTTCTATTTACCAGCCAGTGAAGTCTGAGTTCATTGAGAACAAGGAAAAGAATTAGTCCTAAAGCGGTAAGGATCTCAGTTTTGAACCGTTTGAAAAGTGCTGGGGCAGTGTTATCGCGCATGTATGCGTAAGGCCCGAGCTGCAGGTCCTCTAAAAGAGAGCGGACGGCATAATAATTGTCTTCTATAGACCATCGGTAATGGTCAAAATCGGGCATGGCTAATAGGGCAAAGGCAACATTCTTGATAATCGTCTCCGGTGTACCTTTAACAGCAACAAAAACCAGATCCGGATAGAGCGCTTCAGTAGAGCGGACGCATTTCAAACTATTGGCATTCTCGTTCTTTTGATTGATAACCTTAATGGAATCCTGACTGATGATTCCGGATCGAACCGCGTTTTCTAGTGTGCAGGTTGAAAGTACTCCAACGTCGGCGGCTCCGACTAACACAGCGTTTAAAACGTCGGGCGTCTGAAATTGAAGGAAACTGACCTTGCTGAAAAATTTATCCGGATTCCAGCCGTTTCTTTTAATTTCACCCAGTGCGGCAAGCCATCCGCCAAGAGAGTTAGGAAGAGAGGCTGCGCAGCTTTTTCCTTTGAGATCCGCAAGATCTTTTATGTCATCTCTGTCGGCCTTGGTAAAGAAGACACTTCCTAAGGTTCTGGCAGGATTATCTGCTTCAAGAGTACTCCGCGTAACGATGTGCGTCAGAGGAATGTCATGAATGATCTCGACATAAAAATTACTCGGCGCGAAGAAAAAATTCAGCTTAGATTTACGGATTTCCTCAAGCGTGTCCACCGGTGAGATTTGCTCGAGTACAAAATCGTATTGCGGAAGTCTTTGCTGAAGATAATGAAGAGTAGGGTTGAGCGTGTTTTGCTCAATGTTCATTTCCAAACCCTGAGCAAAGCCGACTCGAATAACAGGTCTTTCAGTTTCTGCGGCAGAAGCGAAAAACGCGAAAGCCAAGGCGAACATAAGGATCAACGCATAGATTTTTCGCTTCGCCATACGATACCCCTGGCTTTTAAAATGAACTGAAGGGCGGATGCCCTGAAGCATCCGCCTGATAATAGTTACTTGTTGAGGAACTTGACTGCGCTTTCAGCTGCAAGCTTGCCGCTGGTCATAGCCCAAGCCATATTGCCTCCGGGTGGCGAGTCATCGCCCATAGCGCCGCCGACTAATTCACCCGCAGCAAAGAGACCTTTAATCGGCTTGTCCTGCTTGTTCACAACGTTTAGGGTCCTGTCGGTTACGACGCCGCCCATTGTTGTTGCGAAGCGAGGTTGCTGCTCAACGATGTAATAGGGACCTGTGAGCGATACCTGAGTCTTCATGAATTTAGCAGGACGATTAAACTCTTCGTCTTTTCCGTTTTTCACGAAGGTGTTGTAGCGGGCAACTGTTTTCTGAAGTTCGGCTCCGTTAACACCGGCTTTCTTAGCGACAGCCGGGATACTGTCTGCTTTCACGACAATCGGATAACCCTTACCATCCTGAGCCAGCCAGTTGTCCATATCACCTTTACTGATTCCAGTGATATTAAGTTTTGTGAGGAAGGCGTCATATGTCTTCTGATCCATGAGGATGAAGAGTTTTCCGCCTTGTTTCACTTCTTCGTTCTTGATATTGTGGTTTGTATCAAGCTCGCTGATGACACGCTTACCAGCTCTGTTGACCATAATGCCGGAGTTGTCTTCAAAGGCCGCCTTGTTGGACCAGATGGTGGACTTAGCGATGCCGGGAGCGACTTCCATGCCGTTCGGGTAGATCTTGCCGAGATCCATCATTTGCGTCTTGGCACCAATCTTCATGGCCATACGGTGTCCATCGCCGTTTGAACTCTTAACGCCATAGTAAAGAGCATTCTTAAGATTGCCGGTCAGCATGTCTTTATTGGCGCCGAATCCGCCCGTAGTCAGAATAACTGCAGGGGCCTTAATCGTGTAGAGGACGCCGCCATTGCCCTTAGCTTTTACGCCGGTAACTGCGCCATTGTTCAGCGTGATTTCTTCAACCGGGGTGCCAAGCATAACTTTAGCGCCGGATTTTTCGACAGAAGCTTTAAAGTTGCGGGTTGCGCCCTGAGCTCCGTCCACCCATCTCATAACACGCGGTTTGCTGTGTTCGGCTTCATTGGTGAATCCGGCTTTGGTGTTCAGCTGCATTCCGCCGTCGGTTGTTGCCCAGTCAATCATCGAGCCGACATTATGGACATAGAGGTCAAGCATGCGTTTGTCATTTAGACCGTGACCGTTCTTAATGTAGTCCTCAGTCATGATTTCAGGGCTGTCGTCTTTGACGCCGGCATCCTTCTGAATTTTAGAGCCCTGAATAACAACTGTACCGCCGTTTACAGCTGCCGCGCCGCCTGCGAACGGCATCTTTTCAAGGAGGATGACTTTCTTGCCAAGCTGAGAAGCGCGAATTGCGGCAGTTTGTCCTGCAGCGCCGGCACCGACAATTGCGATGTCAGCGTTAAGAGTCTTTTCTTCAGCTTTTTGGGCTTGCTTCTGTACTGTCGTCTGCAAAGCTTCCGGGTTAGCACCTGCCTTGCTGACGCAGGCTGCGACCGCTGCGAGAATTGCCTTGCTGGTAATCGAAGCGCCTGCTACAGCGTTAACAGCTAAAGACTGATTTTTAACAATTGCGGCCGGCACCTGTTCAATGGCCACCGATCCGATTCCCGGTGTTTCTTTGTTAGTGCCGACTTGAATTTTTTCAATCTTGTCCTTGGAGAATGTCACTGTTACCGGGACGTCCCCGCCGTTGCCTTTGGCTGCAGCGGTGTATGTACCGGGTATGAACTCAACCGCCTGAGCTGCTGACATACTCATTGCCAGCAGAACGGAGACGCTGAGGAGATTTAGCTTTCTTTTCATATGATTTACCTGAAAAGGAGAGAGGCTTTTAAACCTCTCCGGTTAATGGTCCTATTTACCGTTTGGATACATAGCTTTATGGATGGAGTCAAGAATTGTCTTGGCTTCTTCGCTCGGGATCTGACCCGGTGCGGAAGGTTTGCCGCCAACCATGCAGAAAGTAATGTCTGAGCCGGTGAATTCACCTGTCATTCTGCTCATTACACCATATTTACCCATTGCCATTGTAAGCATCGGCTTTCTGGAATAATAGTGACGAGTTTTCCATGTCGCATTCATCAGATCAAGTGCGTCGCCGGTGGTATGGGCCATGACCGCGATCTTCAGGATGTCGGAGCCGAGTTCTTCCTGCAGCAGCAGACGACGAATGATTTCAGCTTCAGAAGGAGTCCAGCCGAATTCATGGTCACTCATAACGACCTTAACGCCTTTTTGCTTCGCTTTAGCAACGATCTGTTTGCAGATGTCAGCGTTACGGAACATTTCAATATCGATGAGGTCGATCTTGCCGTTATCAAGAACGTCGAAATAGAAATCACGGTAGAACTCATCGGAAACATGACGGCCGCCGCCTTCAGTCTTGTCACGGAAGGTCATGAGAATCGGTTTGTTTTTGGCGATTTCATAAACTTCTTTTGTAAGCTTTGCAAATTCTTTGCCGGAGATTTCGCCGATGTAATCCGGACGTAGCTCGATCATATCGAGTTCCGGACGATTGTTGTAGTCCTTAACTAGGGCGATGAATGCTTCCGGAGTCTTAGCAGTGGTTGATGCGATGATCTTAGGACGGCCTTCGCCGATTCTGACACCTTTGATCTCCAGAACTTCAACAGGTCCTTTTTCCCAGCCCGGCTCACGATTGACACTGTCAACCGGCATCATTTTTTCGTCACCTTTCAGTTTGGTGCTGGCAAGAGCTGAGCCGGAGAATGCGGCCGCTAAACCTGAAATGCCGGACTGCATGAGGAATCGTCTTTTCATCTGCTTGTCTCCAAATGTTTTAAATGAATAAGTTCATTCTGAAGACAGCAGGCTTTGCTGAATACATCCTTGAGGATGTAAAAGATCAAGACTTAGGGGTTTGGGATGTAGGCAGAAACTCTAATATAAAGCTCTGAATTTTGCATCACTTGGGACTAAAAGTTTGCTTCAGTGAAGAAGAACCGGTCTATCTATGGCTTTCGGGCAACCACGGCAAAATGTGTTGGCATTAATCGCTTATCGCGTGTTTCGACGGTTTTTAGGATTTCAGCACTGATGTTTACAAAACCCACTTTAGCGAGGACGGCTTTATCCCAGTCGGGACGGACATGACGGCTAAGGGGAAGATCTTCAGCGATTTCATCAATCACACTGGTTTTGATGCCCAATAGAATGTGCTTACTTTGTTCGGTCTGCGCTTTATGAATATCTGCATAGGTCTTGTCAAACAAATAACAGTAGTGATTCCCGTCAAAAACAAAAAGCCTTCCTCCCGGTTTCAGAACGCGAAACCATTCACGGTAGGCTGATTCCGGATTTTCTAGGTTCCAAACCAGATTCCGACTGACGACAGCATCAAAAGCGTCTGTATCAAAAGGAAGTTTTTGAGCGTCGGTTTGAAGAAATCGAACCTGAGCATCCGGGGTCTCTGAGAGAAGATTCTTTGCTTGCGTCAGCATCTCTTCCGAGTAGTCTGCCGCTGTAACCTTCATGGACAGTGACGACAGAAGTCTCGTGAAAAATCCCGGACCGCACCCGATATCCAGAACTTCAGAACCGACAGGAAGATCGCTGAAAAACGTTCTGTATTCCTCTTCCCGATGATTACGAATTTCTTCGTCAACCTGCATGCGATAGCCTTCAGAACGGCTGTCCCAATAGCGTCGTATTTCTTCAAGATGTTTCATAACGGTCTTATCGGAGTTAAAGTTGTGAGGCCTAAGCTGTTCTTTTCAATCAGACTCTCGATCTGATAGATCGGATCAATGACGGAAGAATGCAGCACGTTCTCCGGACGATCAAGCGCATGCACTTTACCGTCATGCAGAAAGAGAATGGAATCACTGTAGCGGGAGGCAAGCATTAAGTCATGAATAACAAAAAGCGCAATGGCGTCTTTTTCTTTGCAGTATTTAGCAACTGTGTCCATGACCACCAGCTGATGTCGGATATCCAGAGCGCTTGTCGGTTCATCCAGCAGTAAGATCTTTGGCTCCGATACAAAGGCCTGGGCAAGAAAGACGAGTTGTTTTTGTCCGCCGCTCAGACTTTTAACCGGGGTATCGGCTAAAGCTTCCAGTTTTAATTCTCGAATCACGTCGGAGACTTTTTGGAGCTGCTCCTGAGAAACTTTCCACGTGAGCTGTTTGGTTAGACCTAGAAGGATGGTTTCAAAGGCAGTCAGAGAGGACGTAATTTTTTCTAACTGAGGCAGATAAGCAATGTGCGATCGATCTAAAACTTTTTCTTTGTCGGTGAGGCGAACTTTCCCGCAATAATCATGAAGACCTGCAATACAGCGGATGAGCGTTGTTTTTCCAGCACCGTTTCGACCAAGAATAGCGGTGAGGCGTCCGGAAGAAAACTCTGCATGAACACAGTTCAGGACCGGTTTGCCTTTATATGCGCATGAGAGACTGTCAATTTGCAGTGTCGTCATAAGCTACTCCTTTGAGCGCATCAGAAGGAAAAACAGGAACGGCACACCGATTACTGATGTCACAATCCCGACAGGAGGTGTCGCTCCTTCAGAGAGCAGCTTGGAAATGACAGATGCTGCCAGCATAAGAATGCTGCCCATGATTGAAGAGCTGATAATTAGAAATCTCTGATCATCACCCAAAATCATTTTGGTGCAGTGCGGGGCGATTAAACCGACAAAAGCTACCGTGCCGATGAACGCGACAGCGGCAGAAACAAGAATGGAACTGACGGTAAAGGCAAACATTCTCAGGCGGTTTGTATTGATTCCTAATCCGTTGGCCCGTTCCGCACCGTCTGCAAAAGCAGTAAGTTTCCACGCGTAAGTCAGAGAAATAAGCATCGCCGCTGTCCACGTGAACGCTGAAACTGAGGCGCTGATCCAGGAACTTCTCTGCAGATTGCCGAATGTCCAGCCTGAGATCACCTGAGCGATTTCCGGGGAAGCGCGATACTGCAGATACTGCTGAAGTGCCTGAAAGAAGAAATTCATGATCACGCCGACAAGGATCAGCGTCGTTGATGTAAGTGAGCGCCGATTACCGAGGTAAAAGATCAGAGTAGAGACGGAAAGCGCCATGACGAGCGCTGAAAGCGATGTGCCGATCCAAACCTGACCTAAAACAGCAAAGCTGAGCGTGATAGAGACCGCCGCACCAAAACTTGCTCCGGCAGTGACGCCAAGCGTGTAGGGGCTTGCTAAAGGGTTGTGCGTGATCGTTTGAATGAGAAGACCGGCTAGGCTGAGAGAAGCACCGACAAAAAGACACGTGAACGTCATCGGAAGGCGAATCTCCCAAATGATGAAGGCGGAAGATGAGCTGCCGTCGGGGCCGTCCAATATTGCCCGCAGAAGGGACGCCGAAGAGATATCTGAGGTCCCAACCTGGATATCAGCGAGTAAAAGAATCAGCATCAGAAGGATTAGCGCAAGCGAAATTAGTACTCGTTTACGGATCCTTCGGCGGTAACTGTCTATCGCAGAACCTGCTGCCATCATCACTTACTGCGCTTTATTCAAATGAATCATAAATGTGCCGTCGTATTTCAGTTCAGGCAGATATGTTTTATAGAAGTCATTCAGATTTTTTTCCGGATCGATGTCTTTGAAAGCTTCGGGATAAAGCGTCTTAGCCATAAACTGAGTAAATGTGTAGTCAGCCATGTTTCTCAGACTTCCGTGATCAACGGCATAAACCTGATTGTTTTTAACCGCGTCGAGCCGGTTCCAGCCCGGGCGCTGTGTGAAAGCAGCAAGCCGCTTCTGTGCATCATCCGCTTTTACGGTAAATCCCATTCTCATTTGATCGCCTTCGGATTTATTGCGCCAAATGCTGCCTCCGATAAAGATAATCTGTGGATTCTGAGAGATGACGTATTCCCTGTCGAGTGCCATATACGGCTGAGGAGAATTTTCTGCGAGATTGGCGGCTTCGATGTTTTTGAGGATAGCGCCCCACAGAACGTCTTTGTTGTAGGAGTTTCCATATCTGCCAACACCTTTACTGGCAGTCTCCATGTAGGCACGCTGGTTTTTCTTGTCCTGAGGCAGGTTCCTTATCGTTTGGTAAACGTGCTCTAGAGAATCCCTGTAGGTTTTATTCTGAGCTGCGGCAATGTCTTCTCGGTTCAGCATCTTGCCGAGGATTTCAGTACTTCTGGTGTGGTTCGCAGTGGTCATAGCGTGATAGTCAAGGACGACCACCTTGATGCCCGCATTTTCAAACGTCTTGATTCTCTGATTGTTTTCTGTGTATTGAGTGCGTCCGATTAGCAGTACATCCGGATGCAGACTCAGAATTTTCTCTGCATTAAGGATATCGTCATGGTAACCGCCGATACTCGGCAACTCTTTCATTTTCGGAAAGGACTGAGTAAAAACCTGGTACTCTCCGAAACGCGTTTCCTCCCAGCCGTCTTTTGTCAGGGCAATTACTTTGTCCAAGCTGGATTTCCCTCCCACCATCATGAAGTTTGCGATGTAATTTGCGACAACGAATGTATTGGGATGCTGATCAAAATGGATAGTCCTTCCTTCAACGTCTGTAATATCAAAACTTTCGGAAGCAACGACAGCAGAGAAAGAAACAGATAGCAGCAATATGGCCAGGATTTTTTTCATTATGTCGGTACTCCTTAATAGAGTTTATTAATGCCTAAAAAAAGGAAAAATAATTCGTATGAGATTTTATAAAATTATCATACAAATAAATTAAAAAACTAAGAATTGACTTAACAACTCAACGAGAAGCCCTATTTTGGTTTGTGTGCGTCTTGGTGTGCGTATCCCTTAGGAGCGGACCGGTTCAATAACTCATTCCGCAATCGGCGGCGTGTGACTTCTTAGCAGAAGTCGCTTCCGATTCGAGGAGAAGTAAAGGCGCTATTATCTGGCAGTTGGCTTAGTGATAATTTCGCTTCTTAAAATTTCTCGGATTTTTAAGATGGCTTGAGGCGTTTCCTGCACAGAATGACCCGAAACAACAACAGTTTCACTTGCAGCGCCGTCAAGGTGAGAACTCCAGTAAGGGACAATTCCGTCAGAAGATTCTTCGAGAGGTCCCTCGGGGTTTTCTCTGCCGATGATCGAGAAGTATTTTACATTTGGTGAGATTTTGAGCTGCTCTAAAATCTTAACGGTTGGGTCCTTAGCCGATAAATTATCAACGCCGGTCATCGAAATTTCTCTTGGAAGTTCTCGTCCGAAAATAGTCAATGCCATCTCGCCCACTGTATTCACGATAGAAAGGGGAAGCTTCACAAAAGAGGCTAAGTATTTCGCCCACGATGCATCCGCGTACGGCGTTCCGCGATGCGGTGCCGCTAAAAAGATTGCGTCGGAGACGCCGCGGAGCGGTTCGAATTTGATAATAGAGGAGAATTTACTGCTCTTCGCACTGAGCTTTGCTCCGGCCGCAGGATATTTTTTCTCAAGTGCATCCAAAAGAACATCTCCGGAGCTGGAAACTAAGAGCCTTGCCAAAATACCGCCCATACTATGACCGATCAGCGTAATGCCGCGGCTCGCAATGTTGGATCTGCTCGGATCGAAGTGGTCAATCGTCTTGTTAATTGCCTCAGCGATCTCATAGCGATTAATTAGGAGCGGTACATTTGTCGGGTAATAGACCTGCCAAATTTGGAAATGATCCCGAAGGATTTTGTCTCCCATAATTTCGTTTGCAGTGTTGACCCATGCTTCCGGGCTGCTGGCCAAGCCGTGAATGAGGATAATTGTCCTCAGGTTTTTCTGATAAGGCCGCATGAGAAAGACGGCCGGTCGATCAATGATCGTACCTCGTCCGAAAATACTCGTAAACGAAGTTACCGCAAAATCCGAGCTTGCTAGCCACAGTCCGTATGCGCCACTGAAATTCGCAGATAACGGAACTCTTGTTTTACCAATCGTGATGCTTCCTGTCGTTGAGGCATCATACGTGGTAATTAGCGCTTCATGAGTCTGAGTAATTTCGGAGAGATTTTTCCCGGGGAAAGAAATCATCGCAGTAATCGCGGAGTAAGGCATCAGGCGCCAAGGCTGATCTTTTTCCTCTTTACCCTCCTTTGCCGAAAGAACCATTCGCGCGCCAAGTCCGTCTTGACTGTATTGGTTCTTGAGACCTTTAAATGAAAGCACGGTATCCGGGATGATATCTGTGATGTGATCCGGTTGGCTGAGTTCCGGAGCGGAGAGTCCTGCAATAGAGATTTCCCAATTCTTTTCTCTGATTGGAAATTGAATGGGTTTGCCTTTAGCGGCAATGTAAAGCTGTTCAATAGCGTTTTGGACTGCAAAGTTATAGTAGTCCTTCACCTGAGTTTGACGGTCTTCGAGTGCTCGGCTACTAATAGTCCTGTCAGAGAAGAAAAGATAAGCGTACGCGTATCGAGCCGCCTCAAGATAATCATTTACCAGCTGAGAGACTAAATTCTCCTCATCAACAAACTCTCTGTTCTGCATCCGAATTTTTGCGTCTTTCTGAGTCTTCATGGCCTTAAAAAGCCACATCTCCGCCAGTGCAGAAAGCTTTTGATCCGTGCCGGTGATTTTGCTATTGGAGACCGTCTTCAGACAGGTGTCGATATTATTTTCGCAGTCGGATAATCCAAGAGCGGTCAGAACTGTGATGTTCTGTTCACTTAAATGTCCCTGAGAAATAACGTCACCGCGTCTTTGCTTCAGGTATTCCTGACTATCAATGCTCGATACCTGAACGGAGGCGCAGCCCGAGAGCAGTAAACAGAACAGAAGACAGATGAACGCTTTCATTTAACGTAGAAACAAGAGAATAGAGCGATTGTACCGAGCAAATCTCCTGGAGTTGCTATGTTCGGCTTTCTTTGTTTTCGTTTTGGGAATTATTGGAAATTTCTTTTGCTTCCGACAAACCCGAGAAAAATGACAGCCGCCAGAATCATTGACGCACCGATCAGCATCGGTGTATTCATCTTTTGTGAGAAAAGCAGCCATGACAAAAGAATAGCTGTCAGTGGTTCAACGGTTTCTAAAACACCAGTAATCGTCGGAAGAATCTTACCCGCACTAATGATGTACAGCATGTAGGCGACAATATGGCCCATGACGGCGACCCAAAAGACAGAGAGAACGGTTAAGAATGTCCAGTCCAGCTTCACCTGCCAGAACGGAAAATATATATTGCTGAGAACGGATGCAAACAACATCGCCCAAGCCATGGAAATCAGCGGTCCGACCTTCCTTACGAGTGCGCGGCTTTGAAGTGTGTAACCCGCACTGAACAAAGGCGCGCCCAAGCCGATTAGGACAGGAAGCCACCGTAAAGAAATCGCAGAAAAGTTTCCCTTCGTCGCCAATAGGGATACACCTGCAAGAGCCAGTCCGCAGCAAAGAATTTGAGAAACAGTAGGGCGGACAGAAGCAAATATCAGCAGTCCCATAATGCAAAACGGGCGTGTCGCAGCAATGACCGCTGCAGTTTCCGCGTTTGAGTATTTCACGCATACGTAGAAGCTGACCTCTGTGAGCAGTAAAAGCAAACCAAAAATCATCATCTGTCCGATATTCCACGGACTTTTAAGTACAGCAAAGGTTTCCTGCGGAGAACGAACCAAAGCAGCCGCAAAGAGAAGCACCGTGGATAGCAGCATTGTCAGCGAGATAAAGGGTGCCGGGGTCAGTTTCGCCGTATGCAGAAGATATTGAGAGGCAATGTCCATCGTGCCCCAAAAGAATCCTGATAAAACTCCGCAAATGACGCCGACTGTCCCGATATTCATTTTTACCTCCGCTTATGAATGGAGTTATAGGGCTCGCAGGACGATTAAAGGCACACGATTATTATTTTTTGGGTATAAAGTTTCTGTATATCTCTTAGGCCGAGAAGGCTTTTGGGCGCCTATCGGATGATTTATCGAATTAGGCGGTTGAGGATGAGAACAGAAGAAGCGGGCGCTGAATGCGCCCGCGATGTCAGGTTATCCCATCACCTGCTTCAGTCGACCGATATATTCACGGATTGGATTAACCGCTTCAGCTCCTTTTTCTTCCAGCAGCTGAAGCAGCGGAGCTCCGATGACAATTCCATCAGCAAACTGCAGAACCTCTTGAATCTGTTCCAACTCAAGCCCGTTTGCATCAATGCAGCAGGGGATTTGCGGGTTGGCATCCTTTGCTTCGCAAACCATTGCTTTGAGCTTTGAGCAGACATCCTCTTCAGAATTCGTCGCATCTGGTGCGGCAATACCGTAAAGGAATCCTTCAGCTTCGGAAGCAATCTTTGGGACTCTCTTTCCTGAGGAAGTCGAAAGCATTGAAATTAGTTCGACTCCGTATTTTCTGCAGAGCGGAGCAAAGTCATCCTTTTCCTCAAAAGGTACATCCGGAAGTAAGAGCCCTTTAATTCCGGTTTCCTGACATCTTTTTAAAAAGCGTTCTGTTCCATAGCCAAAAACCACATTAGCGTAAGTCATGATGACAAAGGGCGCTTTTATTTCGGACTGAAGTTTCTCAGCCATGCTGAACACTTTATCCGTGGTTACGCCGCCCTTAAGTGCCCGAGCGCTGGCTCTTTGGGCAATCGGAGGCTCTCCGGCCGGATCAGAAAAAGGAATACCAAGTTCAATAATGTCGGCCCCTGTCTGATCGACAGCCTTGATAACATCAGCTGTCACGGCTAAATCAGGATCTCCACACGTAATGTAAGGAATGAGAACTTTGCCGTTTTTAAAAGTCTGAGCAATATTATTCATGGATGTTTTCTCCTCTGTAGCGGGCGATAGCGGCGCAGTCCTTGTCTCCTCGTCCGGAAATGTTGATCACGATGATTTGGTCTTTGTTCATAGTCGGTGCAAGTTTGCGTGCGTAGGCGACCGCATGAGACGATTCAATTGCAGGAATGATGCCTTCACACTTGGATAAATACTCGAATGCGTCGACAGCCTCGTCATCTGTAATACCTACATACTGAGCTCTGCCGCTGTCGTAAAGATATGAGTGCTCAGGCCCGACGCCGGGATAGTCCAGTCCGGCAGAGATACAGTAAACAGGAGCAATCTGTCCGAATTCATCCTGACAGAAATAACTCTTCATCCCGTGGAAGATTCCGGTGCGTCCTGTACAAATGGTCGCAGCTGTCTCCGCTGTATCAACTCCTCTTCCTGCCCCTTCGACACCGATAAGCTGTACTTCTTTATCCTCGATGAAGTTATAGAAAGCGCCGATCGCGTTGCTTCCGCCGCCGACACAGGCAATAACCGCATCAGGGAGCCTGCCTTCTTTTTCTAGGATTTGCTCCTTAGTTTCCTTGGAAATTACTGCTTGAAAATCGCGAACCATGGTTGGGAACGGGTGAGGGCCGACAGCTGAACCCAAACAGTAATGGGTATCTTTCAAGCGGCAAGTCCATTCTCCCAGTGCCTCGTTGACCGCATCCTTCAGGGTGGCTGTTCCTGATGTCACGGCAATGACTTCTGCGCCGAGAAGCTTCATACGATAGACATTTAAAGCCTGACGTTCCGTGTCTTCTTTACCCATATAGACAACACATTCCATACCGAGTAAAGCTGCAGCGGTTGCTGTTGCCACGCCATGCTGACCCGCACCGGTTTCAGCTAGTAAACGGGTTTTGCCCATTTTCTTAGCAAGGAGCGCCTGACCTAAAACATTGTTGATTTTGTGCGCGCCCGTATGGTTTAAATCTTCGCGTTTAAGATAAATCTTTGCGCCGCCGAGATCCTCGGTCATTCGTTTTGCGAAATAAAGACGGGACGGTCTTCCCGCATATTCGTTCAGCAGCTCCTGCAGTTCTTTGTTGAATTCTGGATCATTTTTATAATGATCGTAAGCCTCCTCGAGCTCCTCAAGAGCGCTCATTAGAAGTTCCGGTACGTACTGTCCGCCGTGTATTCCAAATCGTCCTTTTTGCATTTTGAATTCCTTTTTTCTATCAGTAAGTTTGGTGATCATCTGCGTAAAACTCTTGCAGGAGAAGTCGTGGATAAAACCTCTTGCGGCAAAGGGTCACGACTGAAGACAAAGCAAGTACGGGTTAGGGCCGCTATTGCTTCTTTAGGGAATAGAGAATCTCTGGCGCGCTCACGGACGGAGCGGAAGGCTTCTCGGCACAGATTAGATCTAAATTTCAGCATCGATATTCACCTCGATTTATTCGAGGCGGATACGCAAAACCCGTCCTCGAATAAAAACTTTCGTTAAAAAACAAAACTCTTATTCAAGGACGGGCGTTGATTCGCTCGCGGTGCCACCTTGGATTCATCTGCTTCAAGCGTTACAAATACACTTTGGCAAATGCACTCTGCGAAGTACCATCATACTTCCGGCAACTCACGTATGCCTTACGTCGCAGAATACTCAGCTGTATGCAGCCTTTCCTTGCGCCCTCAGCGACCCATTATGCAAGTATGCGTCCTGCCCGTATCTCAGCTACACGGACTCTCTGTGAGTGCACTACAAGCTTTACTTTCGCTTCATAGGTTTAATTTCTATTTTTAGAATATCAAAGAAAATTTAGAAAAATAAAGTTCTGACAGAAATTTTTTTGGGTATGTAAAACCCCTAACGTTCAGCTTTTGCACCCGTGATTGCGGTAATACTTTGTTCCGGTCGATCCAAAACCGGTGAGTTCTTTGTCAGCCACTTGGCAAAAAGTTCCGGTATTAAAACATTTGTTTTTTTGACAACTTTTCCGCTGCCAAGCGCCTTATGTCCGTCTCCTCCGGATGCCAGAAAGGTGTTCAGTGCGACCGTGTACCTGCGATTGAGCTTTATCGGCACCCATCGTCCCTTCTGATTTTGAACCTCAACAGAGATGACACGTTTACCGACTTCAGCAGTAGGATCGTAAGAATATCTTAACCCCGCAGTTTGCAAAATTCTAGGACCTATGCCGCCCTCGTCTGAGACACCGCGCTCAACCGCTTCGAGAAGCTCTCGCCCGGTGTATTCTTTGATTTCCAATATGTCCTGAAAGGGCTGGAGGTTATCCAGATCTCCTTTTGTTACTGTCCCGACCGGTATTGATCCACGGAAACTTCCGCCGTTAATCAGTGCAATGGATGCTCCGTTCTTCTTTGCGTATTCAAGCATTGCACGCGTTACTAGAAAGGTAGAAAAACAGTCCCCGTGTCGGCATGCTTCTATTCCGTCGTTAGCTCTAACTCGGTTCTCACCGACAATAACGGAATTTTCTTTTTGAATTTTCTCAGCCGCCTCATCAATAATCTGTGTGATCTCTTTATCCCCGCCGGCTTTTCCCATCAGCATCGGACTGCCAGACCAAGAAATCGGCTTGCCGGTGTTATCGAATCTGACGGAAAGATTTCCAAGATACTTTGCTTCTCCGGACGTGGTCACGATCAAAACCGGGGCTCCGTTTGGAGACTTTTCAACAATGGGGTAGCCCCCTATTTTTGATCCCGGGCCGATGTAATCGTGAGTATGTCCGCCAACGATAATATCAATGTCTGCGACCTCTGAAGCCAGCTTTTTATCAAAAGGCAAGCCCATATGAGAAAGCACAATAATGACATGTACGCCGGCTTTTTGAATTTCCTGTACAGAAGAGCGGACGGCTTGTATCGGATTAATAAATTTCGTGTGTCTGCAGGCGATGGATTCGCTGACAACATCGGGATTTGCAATACCGATGATGCCAACCCTCTCTTTGTTGTATTCGGTAATGACGTACGGTTTGATGTTTGCTTTTCTAAGCGCACAGCCGTCTTCCGGCTTTAAGTTCGCTGCCAGAAACTGGTAATTAGCCGTGTTAATAAATGCCAGAAGCTTTTCGCAGCCTTCATCGAACTCATGGTTGCCCAGCGTTGCATAGTTAAACCCCATGAGATTATCGATCTTTCTAACGAACTGTGATTTTCCGTTCACGTAGAGTAATGAACCTTGAAACTGATCACCTGCATCTAAGAAAAGTGTTTCAGGGTCTTCTTTTTTAGCCTGTTTTACATAAGCCGCAATAGCGCCGTAACCGCCGGTACAGCCTTCTTCCCGAAGACAAGCATTGTCACTCTTGCTTCCGGCAAAATGCGAGTGCATATCGTTAGTATGGAGTATTTTTAATTCCGGTCCATTGTCGACTGAAGGATGAAGAGCGCAGCCTGAGAGAAAAAGCACAAAGAGAAGCAGAAGACAGGTTCGCTTATAGACGGCTGCTAATCCATGAGCGGAGTCTAAGTTAGTCAAAGTTTTATGCATTGAACGATCTGCTTTGGCGGAATCTTTGTGATGAAGCGTGCCAAATTTAAAACGATAATTTACCAAAAACCTGCGGTTTGGAGTAATTACTATTTTCTCGTTTACAACTAAATCCATTGAAGCCAGTTGCAAATTTGATAGCTGTTGTCGGAAGTTTGCGCTTGGAAATGCAGCCGCTTTGGCGTCCGAAGCTTTGAGAAAAAAGAGGTATGTTGATTCAAATGAATAACCCCAACTCGTCAGAGTATTAATAAAGTTAAATGGCAAAGAAAAATTAAAGGATTAGACGCTATGCCGAAGTTTGTGACCACAGCCGGATGAAGCAGACTACATTATCTTCCGTTATTTTTAACTCTTGGGTTGTTTCGGTTTGCGCTCTTATGGCGGACCATTTATCTCAATTTAACCTTCTGAATATTTTCAATAATCCTCTCTTCTCCTCTTCTATCGTAATTCGAAGTTGTGACGACGCTGGCGTGTCCCATCAAATCTCGTACAGCGACTAAGTCAACATTTTGCTTAATAAGCCGTGTTGCAAAAGTTCGTCTGAGATCATGCGGTGTCACTTTGTCTGTAATGCCAGCAAGAGCTGTATATTTTTGAACAATCAGTCCGACAGCTTCAGGTGTCAGCGGAGCCTTTGTATCGATGACGCCAAATCGTCTAATTCTGACAAAGATTGGTCCTTCTGTCTGACTGCCTCGAACATCGATCCATTGATCGAGCGCCTGTCTTACTTCATTCGGCATATAAACTTTTCTTTGCTTATCTCCTTTCGCGATAATTTTTAACGAGCCTTGCCGTCGGTCATATCCCTCAAAAGAGATTGAAGAAATTTCAGCGCGCCGTATTCCTGTTCCGATGAGGATGGCAAGAATTGCGTGATCTCGGATTTCTGAAATTTTGGGCCCTGAGCTATTGTCGAGCAATGCAGCAGTTTCTTCTAAACTTAGTTCACGTCCTACGGTTATACGTTTGGTTCTGAATTTTTTTATTTGTCTAATGCGCGCTGTTTCTTCCTGTGTCATTAGCCCAAGGGACCATGCAGCCTCGCTGATTCCCCGAATGGCAGAAATATATGAGTTCAGAGAGGAGCTCGTATAAATCTGACCTCCGTTTTCATTTTTCAGCTCACTCATGATCTGAATGAGTTTTCTGAAATGGATCAGCCGAAGTGATCCCCAAGGTACTTCATGACAATTGTTAAAACCAATCAAGTTAGCCATGACATTGAGTCGGCTTTCTAAACAGCGTATTGAGTTTACTGATCGAAATCCTGCCAGATAAAAAGTAGCCACATCAATCGTTTCAGCAGGTTCGGGAACGCTGATTCCAAAATTATTCTTGTCTCCGATAACTAGAAGGGATTTTTCCATAGAGGCCCCGAATATTTATCTTTACTTCTTATAAGTAATATTATATGAAATAGAGTAATAAATCGATAATTTGTAAATTTTTGGAAAATAGGGAGGTTGTTTTAGTAACCAGGCCTCGAACTCGAAAGCGTCGTCACTAATCAAATTCTCATAGAGAGCACCAAGTAAGTTTTATAAGGAAGCCGTTTCAACAATATCTTCAGCAATGAAGTTCGTGACTGTGATAAAGGAGTGGTAAATGCTCTACAGATCAATACGGTCATTTGAGCTACCGAAAGCGTACATACAGCACAGGGAAATACATCAGTCGGCCCAGTTCAATTCATGCAACAGTGAAGATTCGGTCTATCTTAAATTTCAATAATTAATATCTAACTTCGGTTAACTGTATACATCATTTAATTGATAATGATTTTTCTAAACAAGAAATTTAATAAATATGACGATAGTTAACAAAAGATGATGAGATATTACTGTCAATTAGTTGGAATAGTCAGAAATTAGAGCACTGACGGTGAATTATCTTATACGTCAGTCACTCCGTCACTCATCCTTTCATGACATTCTTGTATGAAAGAACCAGACCGGCTCGATCTAAAGTAAAATCGTTATCAGACACTTACAGAAAGAGGTTCAATAACTCATTAGATAGAGACTAGCCGTTAATCAACCCACAAATGCACAAAAATAGGGAAGAAAATAGTGAACCGCAACTCTCAAGGCATAAGAACCTCGATCAAGGCTCTTTTATCATCGTTGTTTACAACCTTTATTGTTACCTTAGGTTTCCAATCGTCACTTTGTGCCACGGAACAAAATCAAAAAACGGTCACGCTTGGGATAAGTGAGTTTGCATCCCATAATATTAATGAGCTTATTATTGAAGATACTATCAAAACACTTCAAAAAGCGCTTAAAAACAACAAACTTGTTGTTAAAAGGCTAAATCTTATTGGTATTACGAATGCGGTAAAGAGCAAAGAATTGGGCCTTGTATTGACGTCTGCTGGCGCTTTTCGGCGACTCGTTATCGAGAGAACAGGCTTGAGGGATTTAGCAACCGTAGCTTCCGATCTGGCACCTAATCCTAACTATGCAGACGGCTCGGTGTTTTTTGTCAGAAGAGATCGCGAAGACATTAAAACCATTGCAGATTTAAAAGGTAGAGTTGCTTCAGCTAACTATCCATATGCTTTCTCGGGCTGGCAAATAGCAATGGGTGAGCTTCTAAAACAAGGGTTCGCTCCGGATAATTTCTTTAAGAAAACCCTTTTTCTTGGTCATGACGCATATCCTGCCATACAGGCTGTCTTAGATAAAAAAGCAGACGTTGGCATCGCCAGAGCCTGCTTCTTGGAATACTCCGGCCTACTTGAGCAAAATCAGCTGAAAATTATTGGAGCAAAGCCAAGCGGAGAGGAGTTCCCATGTCTTCACTCTACAGACCTTTATCCAAATTGGACACTGTCTACGACGCCAAATACGCCACCTGAGATCAGCAGGGTTGTTTCAGCAGCGCTATTGGATATGCCGCCCATTGCCCATAACCTTCACTGGAGCGTGGCAACTGATTTCACAAAGGTCGATAAGCTTTTTCTGGACCTAAAGGTCGGTCCTTATGAATACCTACGGAAATTTGATCTGACACGTTTCATCCGAGAATACCGCCATTATTTTATATTCGCTGCTCTCTTGTTCTTCGGCTTGCTCCTGCACGTTGTTCGCGTAAATGCCTTGGTTATCAAACGAACTAGTCAGCTTACTTACTCTCTTAAACGTGAAAAGGAGCTCGCTAAGGAAGCCAATGTGATTCGGCAGCGTCTTAATAAAATACAGACTTCAGGCGTTGTGGGACAGATGGGAACAATGATAGCCCATGAACTCAAACAGCCTCTTGCCACAGCGAGCAACTATTGCTTCACCCTGAGAAGACGAATGGAGAGAAATGACCTTCCTCCGGCACTCCTGGATACTTCTCTGGAAAAAATTAATAAACAGATGCAAAAAGCCACGCAAATTATCGATAAGGTCAGATCCTATGCTAAGGGGGATCGTTTTCGAGAGGAAATTAATATCGTGTCTGTTGCTTCTGCAGTAGTTGTAGACTTAAAAAAATCATCTCCTGAAGCTGGCTGTATCAGTTTTTCTTCCGCCTCAGAGCCGCATTGTGCGAAGTGTGATGAGATAGAACTTCAGATCATCTTATTGAATATTCTCAATAATGCGCTTGAAGCGGTTCATAATCAAGCGTCGCCCAAGATTTTCTTAGAAATTTCTGCGAAAGATAAGGACATCGTACTTAGCGTTTCGGATAACGGTCCGAGAATTAGTGAGGAGATGTGGAAAACTCTTGAAAACCACTCTCAAAAATCAAGCAAGGAGGATGGCCTCGGATTTGGTCTCTTAATTGTCCAATCCTTAGCGGAGGATTTAGGCGGGAAGCTTATCTTTAAAAGAAATGTACCAAACGGATTAACCGTGACAGTTTTAATTCCGAGCTGCGGAGCGAATGAAAATGGCTGAGAAAGCGTGTATTCGAGTCGTTGATGACGATGAAGATCTGTTGGAAAGTTTGGAATTTCTTTTGGAAAGTGAGGGCTGGAAGGTAAAAACCTATAGTAGCGCCCAGGATTTTCTCAGAAATGATGCAGCTTCAGTCACCGGCTGCTTAATTAGTGATATTCGAATGCCGGGAATGACAGGGCTTGAGCTGCAAAAAGAGATGAACGATCGACACATTCATCTGCCGATCATTTTCTTAACAGCCCATGGCGATATCGATATGGCCGTATCCGCGGTGAAGGCAGGAGCCATTGAGTTCCTACAAAAGCCGGTTGATCAGGAAAGACTTCTCAAGGTCGTAGCCGATTGCGCGAGGAAGTCAGCAAAAGGCTACTCTTTACTCAGTTTCGATATTTTTGAAGCGCGTCGGCGCTGGGATGCCCTAACGGAAAAAGAAAAAACAGTTCTGAAGTTTGTTGCTGCCGGTCTTATGAACAAGGAGGTCGCAGAACGCCTTGGTAATTCAGTGAGAACGATTGAAAATCACCGGGGAAACGGTTTGAAAAAGTTGCAGATTCACACAATGGCGGAGCTTAACCAATTGATTTCTGCGATCAAGGAAAACAAGTAGTCAGAAAAAAATAACTGAATGTTGAGTAAACACAAACTACCTAGGTAGTCTCTCGGAAAATAATTTCTCCATCAGGCAGAAGCAAGCCTTAACAAAAGTGTCAATCCCGGAGAAAATTATGACAGTTCAATTATCTAAACGTTCATTCCTCAAAGGCCTTTTTGCAACTGGGGCCGCTCTTCCGCTCGGTTCTCTCGCACACGCTGCCGTCAGCGAGATTCCTCAGAAATGGGATCGGGAAACTGACGTCGTCATTCTTGGTTACGGCGGTGCTGGCGCCTCTGCAGCTATCACAGCAAAAGATGCGGGCGCTGAAGTTGTCATTTTTGAAAAATGTGCCCAGGGCGGCGGCAACACAGCTGTTTCTTCCGGCGGCATGATGATCCCGAATAATCGCGAAAGAGCGATCGCTTACCTCGATAAGACCTACGACTTTGCGAACTCTCAGAAAGATGCTGAACTTCTTGAAGCGTTTGTTGACGAAGCAATGAAGTCTAAAGAATTCCTTCTGTCTCTCGCTCCGGATCAGAAAGTCTATATCTATGGTCATGCGGGTTTCCAGAACATTCCTGAATCCGACGCAATCGATAAATGGCGTTTCCGTACTCCGAAAGGACAGAAGACCCGCGGCGGTGACATGCTCTTCAATAACTATCGCTATGCGGTTGAAACAGCCAGAAAGATTCCCGTTGTTTACAACGCAAAGGGACTAGAACTTATTCAAAAAGATGGTCAAGTGATTGGTGCGTGGATTGAAATCGAAGGTAAAAAACAGGCAGTTAAAGCCCGCAAAGGTGTCGTGCTTGCAACCGGCGGTTTCGAATTTAACGATAAGATGCTTTCCAACCACACTATGGGTCAGAAGTTCCATCGCCTCGGGCATCCTGGCAATACCGGCGACGGCGTGAGAATGGCTCAGGCTGCCGGTGCTGATCTTTGGCATATGAATGCTCTTTCCTGCCCGCTCGGTTTAGTGGTTCCGGGTCTGGAAACAGCTCTGCAGATCAATATGCTTGCTCCTTCTCATATTTACGTAGATCAGGACGGCAAACGCTTTACCAACGAAAAACTCGATAATCATACTTGCATTTATGCGGTCAATGCGCTCGACCCGATCAAACATCGTTACCCTAGAATTCCCTGCTTTGTCATCTTTGATGAAGAAGCCCGTAAGCGCGGTCCGATCATCGGAGGTGCTACTTCTGGTTATGCACTGAATCGAGAAAATTACAAGTGGTCTAAAGACAACTCGGCTGAAATTGAAAAGGGCGTCATCGTTTCTGCCCCGACAATTGAAGAGCTTGCGAAAAAGATCAACGTTCCTGCAGAAAATCTAGTTGCTACAGTTGAACGCTGGAATACAAACATCAAAGCCGGAGCCGATAAAGATTTCGGCCGTCCTCTGGAAAAGAAAGGCAAAGTCGCATTTGAAGGCCGCGAAGCCCCGATCGTCTCCCGTCCCATCGGTGAAGGTCCTTACTATGCTGCTGAGCTTTATCCGACAATCCTGAACACACAGGGCGGTCCGCGCAGAAATAAACTCGGTCAGGTTCTTGATCCGTTCAATCGTCCGATTCCGCGTCTTTACAGTGCAGGTGAACTCGGTTCTATGTGGGGTCATATTTATCAGGGTGCCACAAATAATTCAGAAGCCTGCGTATTCGGTCGCATTGCCGGTAAGACAGTAGCTGCGGAAAAGCCCTGGTCATAATCAAACTTGATCATCCTGCCAAAAGGCTCCTTTTGGCAGGAACCCAACTCAGAGATAAATAATGAAAAAATACCTCATGCTCTTCCTTCTCACGATGTTCTGTGCGGCAAGCGCCTCTGCGGCAGACAAGCTACTGGCTGATCGTCATATGGAACGTCTGGGAAAATGCGAAGCCTGCCACAAAACGATGCCTCCCAAGCAGGTGCCCTCCAAGGATTGTCTCTCTTGTCACGGAAGCTATGAAAAGCTTGCAGCACGTACCGATAAGAACGACATCAATCCGCATGACTCCCACCTTGAAGACCCTGACTGCGGTCAGTGTCACAGAGGCCATAAAAAGCCGGTACTAGCCTGTGACGAATGTCACGAATTTAAGAATATTCGGGTTCCATAAAATATCTTTTGAAGTTCTCCTTGGTCGACCGCATAAATGCGGTCATTTTTTCAACTCCATGCTTTTCTGCTTATTGGATCAAAATGTCGTTCTTGCGAGCATACCGCTTCATATAAAAGCTTTAATCCTCGTAAAAAGCTTAAAGAGGACGAAGATTTATGCCCCTTGTTTATTCCTTAACAGAGAGCAGAAAATCCGTAAAGTTCTTGCGGCTTCCCATCAGAACAATTTCATCATTCAGCAGGATTTTCTCTTCCATCGTTCGACGCTCCAAGTCCAGTATTTCTTCTTTCCTGCAGGGAAGGCCCAAGACATTTTTTTCAGTTACCTTCCGCACAGCCGACAGCAGTACAAGACCGAACCTTGAGAGATTCATGCTGCGATAGCTATGATCAACAAATCTTTCCGGGACCCTCATCTTCAAAATAATGTAATCATCACTGATATTGAAAGAGGTGCAGTTTGCGGCAAAAGCCAACTCAAATGTTAGGTCTTTCGCAGCCCTTTTCTCCGGAGCTAGGATACGATCCAGATTAAATGCTTCCAATACGGACTCATGAAGGTTATCAATTGCTCGCGCATAAATATGTTTTAGTCCCATCTTTTTAAGAAGCGCCACCGTACGCAGACTGGCACCAAAATCTTCACCGATCGCCACAATAATGACGTCCATATTCCTCAAGGGAAGCATTTTTAGTGCATTTTCGTCGCAGGAATCGAGCTGGTAGACAGTTGATAATTTATCCTTTATTGCTTCAATGTTGGACTCCTGGTTGTCGACGCCGATAACTTCGTTCCCGTGAAGCGCAAGATTGATAGAGAGCTCACGTCCATAAGTCCCTAAACCGATAATCATATAACGCATGTAATACTCCTAGTTAATGATGATATTTTCATCCGGGAAGACTTTCTCGGAATAGCATCTGCCGGAGAAGAGCCCAATCATCACCGACAGCAAGCCTACACGCCCTAAAAACATGGCGCAGCATAAGAGCGCCTTACTTTCCCAGCAAAGATTCGGCGTAAGTCCAAGAGAAGAACCGACTGTGCAAATTGCAGAAATCACTTCAAAAATAATAGCTTGAGATGAATGCTCAGGCTCAAGCAACATAAGTGAAAAAACAAAGAACAGGATTGCCAAAACGGATGACGATGCAACAGCATAAGCACGCATGACACAGTCATGTGGGATAGTTCGATTAAATGCACTTGTGTTGCGGCTTCCAAAAATCAAACTCTTAAGATTTAATAAAAGCACTGCGATCGTATTTACTTTAACGCCACCAGCCATTGATTGTGATGAGCCTCCTATCCACATAAGGACGCAAATCATAAGGATAGTCGCTGAATGGAAATCGGCCGGATTTACCGAAGCAAAGCCAGTAGTTCGAGGCAGAATCGAGTTAAATAACGATTGAACAAGCTTTGAGAAGAATGGAAGATCTTTCAGTACTCCGTTGAATTCTAAAATAAAGAAAAGAAATGCCCCTGTTGCTGTTAGGACCGCAGAGAGGATTAGGACTAGCTTGGTATTAAGATCAAACCTCGTTTTCGTCTCGTCCTGAAAAGATAATCCAATCTTCTGTTTCACGGCTGCAACGAGTTTGTCTTTTAAATTAATCAGGATCGGAAAACCAATAGATCCCATGAACATCAAAAAACAAATCACTAAGTAAAAAAACTGACTCCCATTCATCAGAACCGGATTACTCAGGCCGTCTTTCACATTTGAAAAACCTGCATTACAAAAGGCAGACATCGCATGAAAAGCAGCAAATACGCCTCTTTCATAATTTGAAGAAAAGAGAACAGCAGGTACCGACCAATAGATAAGGACTGCGCCGATCGCTTCAATCATCAATGTAAGCCCAAGTATATAAAGTAGGGTTGGGAGCAAAGCATCCATGGTTTTTGAGTAAACCATGTCTTTGATCAGTAGCTGGTTGTAGATAGAAGTCTGACCGGCATAGAAGATCGCAAAAACACTGGTAAACGTAATCAGTCCTAACCCTCCGATTTGAATAAGGCAGGAAAGTATTAGGAGCCCAAAGTTTGTAAAGACTTGCGAGATATCAGCGGGTGAAAGTCCTGTCACACACACCGCACTTGTCGAAATAAATAGGGCATCTATCAGGTCAAGCGGTTCTCTTGTACTTTTTGGGAGCATCAGTAAGAAAGTGCCTGAAGCAATCACCACAAGGAAACTTGAAGCGAGGATGAGCGTCGGATTTAAGCGATAACTTTGAGCGGCATCCAGGGCCTTTGCACTAAGAAAAATAATGGAATAGCCGGCTAGTGATACAAAGAGAAAAGTATTGGCCTGAAGGTAATGAAAAGGCGAAGGAAGAGGCGGTAGGAAATGGACCGCTGCATTAATCAGTATGAGGAAGTTAACGAGCCATTTCAGAACACCGGCCTTCTTCACATATGTGTCATAACTAAAAATGTAGCCAAGAAGAATGTTCAACGTAAAAAGGCATAAGACGCAATGCAGAGCAGCCAGAATCCAATCAGAAACATCTCCCGAATTTATTCCAAAAAAGAAAGCAATTCCAATGAGGCAAAACAGCGACGACAGTGTTGTGATCACTGAAAAAAATAAATCTAGTTTCGCAAGCCGATACGACAGGTCCTTAGATTTATGAACCGAAGAGTTTTTCTGCTTCCAAATAGCCCTCTTGATGGACTTTTCCAAATGAGACAAATGCTTTGGCATATACGCCGAATCACGTAGAGATGATTCCCATATCAAATTAAATCCGATTTATCTTAAAGACACATAGAGCTGTCCTCTGAGGAGAAATCTCAGACTGAGCATTAGAGAGATAAGCGAAGTAGCTGAGGTAAAAATAGGAGAAGTTGTATGAAGAGGTCGTCAATCTGAACTAAAATAACGAAATGCATAGAAATACGAACCCCTGGCAGTTGATCTGAATTATGCCGACAAAGAGAATAATCAACGCGAGAAATCGTGCGGTCGTACTTGGCAGCGTTGTCGCACTCTATGTTTTGACGACCGTCTTCTTCCTCCTGCGTGTGAATCAATACACTCAAGATATCTACGATTATCCCTATACAGTTTCCTCACAGGCGCGAATTATGCAGAGTCGCCTGTATGACTTCAGAAGTATTTTGCCGGTTGTGTTCGCATCGACAGATTTAGCTCCGGAGGATATCGAAAGCACATTGGAATCTCAGGAAGCACTTCAGAAAAACAGCATTAAGATCATTGAAAAAAAATACAGAGGTGGTTCTGAAGAATTAAGCAATTTAAAGGAAGCGTTATCCAGCCTACAGGCAAAGCGTCGTGAGCTGATCGAGATGACACGACAGGATCCGACTGTCGTAAGCATCATTACCCGCTATAGCCAGATCGTAGAACCGGCCTTTGTCCGCCTTGACGACGCACTTGACATCATTGCGGATGGGGCAGATAAACGAGGGCAGGAAATTCATGAGCATGCAGATAAAATTATCGTATATATCGTTGTTTTTACTATTGTTTTCGGTCTATTCCTGATTTTCTTTATTTACAGCGAGACCAATGAAGTCACTAGGTGGAATAAACGAATCCTGCAGAGGGAAAAGCTTCTTAATCTTCTGTGCGCTAGCGTGAACGACGTCTATATCATCTTCACTCGCACAGGTGAACCTGAATTTGTCAGCGCTAACACCAAGGCAATTCTCGGTATTAACCACACCAACATCCTAAAAGATAAGAATCTTTTTTTTCAGATGCTGAATGATAAAGATAACGAGTGGCTCCAAAAGTGCCTAACCGACTCTGCTGCTTCATCTTTTGCTCCACGTACGGTTGAACTACGCGGCAGCTCCAGATCCTACAAACTGCATGTCTATCTGATGAGAGCGGGAGAATCCAGCTGGTTTGTCGTGTCGCTTGTAGATGAAACAGAACAAATTCAGTACCAGAGGACATTGGGCGACGCTCTTCAGTCTGCACAAAATGCCAGCCGCGCAAAGAGCCAATTTCTTTCGCATATGTCGCATGAGATTCGTACGCCCATGAATGCGATCATTGGTATGACGACAATCGCACTTGCTAAACTCGACAATAAGGAAAGAGTCAGAGACTGTCTGACAAAAACCATGCAGGCGTCCAGGCATCTGCTTGGACTCATTAATGACATCCTTGATATGTCTAAGATCGAAAGCAATAAACTTGTGCTGTCTCAGGAGCCGTTCAATCTAAAGGATGCAATTCACAATCTAATGAATCTTGTTGACCCTCAAGCCAAGAGCAAAGGTGTGAATTTTGAGGTCACTATGAGCGGAGTCAAGCATGAGTCTTTTGTTGGAGATGCTCTTCGAACGAATCAAATTCTGATCAACATTCTCGCCAATGCCATTAAATTTACTCCAGAAGGCGGCAGTGTTCGTATGAGAATGTTCGAGAAAGCTACGAGTCCTAGCCGTGTTCGTTTAAAATTCGAAATTTCTGATACCGGTATCGGAATGGATGAAGAATTTCTTCAGCGAGCATTCCTTCCGTTTGAGCAGGCTTCTGGCGATATCAGTAAGAAGTTCGGAGGATCCGGCTTAGGGCTTGCCATCACCTATAACCTTGTCAGTCTTATGGGAGGGACGATTTTCGCAAAAAGCGAACTTGGTAAAGGTTCAACTTTTACCGTAGATATTCCTTTCGGATTAACTGATGAATCGGCTGAACATGACGAGGGGCTGAGAGAGTTAAAAGCGCTTGTTGTTGATGACGATAAAGATACCTGTGAACACGCGTGTCTGCTTTTAGGCCAGCTTGGACAAAAGACTGAGTTTGCATTGAGCGGCAGAGAAGGAATCGAAAAGATCGAACAGTCTCTGGAAGAAGGAGACCCGTTTGACGTCTGCTTCCTTGATTGGAAGATGCCGGAAATGGACGGAGAGGAAACTGCCTGTAAGATTCGAGAAATCGTCGGACCTGAAACTCTCATCATCATTATCAGTGCTTATGATTGGTCACCAATTGAAAAGAGAGCGAGAGAAGCCGGAGTTAACGGATTTATCGCTAAACCTTTCTTCACATCTTCCTTCTATGACTGCCTGAAGGCAAACGACGTTAATAGAAAAAATGAAACTGAAAAGCAGGCAACGCAGCCCGCGCATCATCCGACCATAAAAAAACGTATTCTGCTGGCAGAAGACAACGTCTTTAATGCTGAAGTTGCAGAAGAGTTTCTAGATATGGCTGGCTATGAGGTTGAAGTTCAGACAAATGGGAAAAAAGCGTTTGAAGCTTTTGAGCAGCGTCCTACCGGGTACTATGATTTGATCTTTATGGATATTCAGATGCCGGAAATGAACGGACTGGAAGCTACAAGGAAAATACGTCAACTCGATAGAAAAGACGCAAAAGAGATTCCAATCGTCGCCATGACCGCCAATGCGTTCTCTGAAGATGTTTCAATATCTTTGGAAGCCGGTATGAATGATCATATTTCCAAGCCGCTGGAACTCAAAAGGCTCTATCAGGTATTGGGAAAATATTTGGGAACTGATCCAAAAAATAAAGAATAGAAGTGTTTTTGAGGCTTCTGCTAGGCAGAAACCTCATTCAGACAGGAGCTACCGAAGCATATTCTTTCGATAGCGATAAGTATGAAGTGCGGCAAGGGCAACAAAGACCGCTCCTGCCGCAGTGTGGAGTTTGAATCCTTTGAATGCGAGAGCTGCTAATGAGGTTAAACCGCATACCAGCATACCCTTGTTTTCAAAAAGTCTCATCTCTTTGCTGCGCAGCATTTTCTTCGTCCTATGAGACAGAGTCGGCAGCGGTTTTGCATGAGGAACAACCTCATTAAAAACATGTGCTAAACCCCTTCTTTCAAAAGTGTGGGGATCATACTCAAGCAAAACAGAACCAGTAATCTGGTTCACGTCAGCCTTACGGACACCTTCAAGAGTTTTAAGCTCTTCCAACATCCGTTCAGCTGTTTTTAAATTCTTAAGAGCCGGGACGCGAAGACGCATGCGTCCCTTAGTATCGCTCACAATAAAATTATTCAAGCGCTTCATCGCTATACTCCAATTCCAGAATTTCTTCCTGATCGTATTTTTCAGCCAACTTCGGCTGCTGTGCGCTCCATGCGACGCCGAGCGTTGTGACATTGTGCAGAACAGCTCCGGTCGCAGGCATAATCAGCCCTAAAAGGCCGCCGGCCAGGTATGTCGAATTCAGTCCGATCGTAATCTGGAAGTTTTCTTCGATTCGCCGATAAGTCTTTTGTCCGAGCTCAATCGCCACGGGAAGCTGCGTCAAGTCAGAGTTCAGTAAGACAACCGAAGCGACTTCTTTTGCCAGATCCGCCCCGTCAGAAAGCGTTACACCGACAGTTGCCGCTGAGAGTGCAGGAGAATCATTAATGCCGTCTCCGATCATTAAGACCTTTCTTCCTTCATTTTCCATTCTGCGGACAATGTCGGACTTCCCTGTCGGAAGAACCTGCGAGAAATATTTCGTAATACCAAGACGACGCGCAACGTTCGCTGCTGTCCTCGGACCGTCTCCGGTAATCATCGCGATATTATTGATACCCAGAAGTTTCAGATTTTGAATGACATCTTTCGCTTCAGGCCGAATCGGATCCTCGACGCCAATCAAACCGCTTAACGTGCAGCCGACCACAAAATAAAGAACTGAATGCCCTTTCGAGGCAATTCTGTCGATCTCAGGCTGAGCAAAAGAACAATCCACGCCCTCATCATCCTCCACAAAATGACGCGAGCCGATCAGCAGTCTTTCTCCGTGCAGTTTAGATGCGATACCATGGCCGACAATGTATTCGACTTCGGCATGTTCTTCTTCATGCTGCAAGTGTCTTTCCGCTGCGGCGCGAACAACAGCGCGAGCCACAGGGTGCGGGAAATGTTCTTCCAAGCATGCCGCCATGCGCAGAATTTCTTTTTCGGACCATTTCGAATCCAAAGGTACAACGCACGACACTTTCGGAGAAGAAACCGTCAGAGTGCCGGTCTTATCAAATACCACCGTGTCAACCTGAGCTAAGGCTTCAAGATACTTACCTCCCTTGATCAAAATCTTGTGGTTTGCCGCTTCCTTCATCGCGCTGAGAAATGCGATCGGTGTTGCCAGTTTCAGCGCGCATGAGTAATCAACCATCAGGACGGCAGCAACCTTAGCCAAGTTTCTTGTCACCGCGCCAACGACTCCAGCCAGTAAGAAGCTATAGGGCACGATCGTATCCGCAAGCCGCATAGCTTTTGCCTCAATTCCTGCCTTTGTCTTCTCACTGTTTTCAATAAATTCGACGATCTTATTAAGACGGCTTTCAGAGCCGATTGCGGTAGGTCTGATTAAAAGTTCGCCCTCTTCCACTGTTGTACCGGCAAATACAACGTTCCCAGCTGTGCGGTGTACCGGAAGCGGCTCACCAGTCATGGAAACCTGATTCACCATACCGTCCCCGCCAACTACTTCACCGTCAGCCGCGATAGCGCTGCCCGCTCTGACTACAAGAATGTCGTATTTCGTTAAAGAGGAGAACGGAACTTCGAAATCTTCACCGTCTTTGCGGATCCATACTGTGTCAACATTAACTGCCAAGGACTCGGTTAGATTTTCCATCGTCTTGCGCCGCGTCCACTCTTCAAGGCTTTCACCCAAGCCGAGAAGCAGAGCAGTTGTTGCCGCAGTTTTGAAATCCCTCATCACTAACGCGATCGCGACAGAACTTAGATCTAAAACTTCAACAGTGATCTTGCCTCTGAAGAGCTGTTTAAACCCGTCAAAAAAGATATCTTTCGTTCCGGAAATAAACATCCCAAGCCGCAAAGGAAACGGCAGGAAAGAACCGAAAAGCAGTCTTAATGAAGGCCAAAACGTCACATCCGAGATGACACTTGTACCCGTCGGAATCGTTTTAGGCATTGTACGAACTTCGTACTCGCTGTCGGACAAGACATGCTCAACAGCCTTGAGCGCAGAAAATTTCGTTATAGCCGCAGCGGCGTGACGAGGAATGGTTGTCAGGGCATTCGTGCCTGTTAATAAAGCAGGGATTGCACTGAAATGAGACGTAGAAACCAGCACACGCCTTTTCTTTCCAAGCGACGAGAGGATTTCGTCCACAAGACCGTAGTAACCTCCGCTGGACACCAAAATATGGCCCCGATCAACATAAGTCTCCAAATTCCAGTCGGCTGTACCGAATGTATTCGGATCGATCAGGCATCCATAATTTCCGCTTCCGACCTCTACAGAACAGACACTGTCGCTTCGTGTGCCGCCGCTCGTCACAGCGAGATCTATCGATCGGGAAAGCAGCATCTCCTCCACTAAAACTGAATTGGTTTGAACAAATCTCAATCGAGTACAAGTCGGAATGCGTTTGGTGAGTTCGACCATGTCAGACCCCATCGCCAGCTCGAAATCATCGGACATTCCAATCGTGATCGTCCTGCCGTTGAAAAGCCCCGAGCGGCTTGAAAAAAGTTCAAAGGTTTGCGAGAAACGCTCCAGCATCTCACGAAGTGTTGGATAGAGCTGATTCGCAAATAAAGTCGGCGTCAATCCTCTTCCGTTTCGAACGAACAATGGATCGCTGTAGAGCGTTCTTAACTTCGCCAGAGAAGCGGAAACGGCTGACTGAGTTTGATTAAGCCGTAGTCCGGCTCTTGTTGCACTTTTTTCTTCATATACAGCAACAAAGACTCTGACTAAATTTAAATCAATTGAATCGATATTAATCTCGTTCATATCTCTTATTTCTCCTCGCCGTATTCGCAAGTCAGCTTAAGTCAGAAAATCTTAACTGTAGCCCTCATCCATCTAATTCTAAAGGAGAAAATCATGAGCAAACATATAGTTGCGGCGCTTCAAATCGGAAGTGATCTTATCGAAGGAAAAGCCAAGACATTAGAAAAAATCATGTCTTACGAACAGGCAATCATTGATTCGAAAGCTGAACTTGTCGTGATGCCCGAGGCTCTTCTCGGCGGATATCCGAAAGGAGAAATCTTTGGTGCATATCTAGGGTACCGATTGCCTGAAGGACGTGCCGACTTTGCCGCCTACTACGAAAACGCCATTGACGTTCCCGGGCCTGAATGCGAGGAACTCGCCGCTCTTTCTGCTCGCACTGGAGCTTCCTTAGTCGTCGGATGCATTGAGAAGACTCCCCATGCTCTTTACTGCTCCGCGCTCTTCTTCGACCCCGAAAGCGGACTTGCCGCTAAACACAGAAAGCTTCTTCCAACCGCATCTGAGCGACTCGTTTGGGGCATGGGAGACGGGTCCACACTTCCGGTTGTGCAGACAAAAGCCGGCAAAGTCGGCGCCTGCATCTGCTGGGAAAATCATATGCCGCTGCTTCGCTCCTACATGTATGCCAAAGGAGTAGAGGTTTACTGCGCTCCGACGGTCGACTGCCGCGATCAGTGGCAGCACTCAATGAAACACATCGCGCATGAGGGGCGCTGCTTTGTGGTAACCGCTGTCCAGTACCTACCGTCTCCGGAAGCCTTAGGCAAAACCGTTCCACACTGGAAGGACGATGAAGAACTGATGCGCGGCGGCTCCGTCATCGTTGACCCGATGGGGCAGGTACTTGCCGGACCTCTATATCACAAAGAAGGTTTGGTCAGTGCTGAGATCGATCTCGAGGACATCGTCAAAGCAAAGTATGACATGGATGTTTCCAGTCACTACGCCCGTCCCGACGTGTTCTCTCTGCATGTAGATACAAGACCAAAAAAAACCGTTGTTGAGACCGTCGTCACTGAAGTGATCTCTAAATAACAAACCTCATGTTCGGGCACGTCTCAGACGTGCCCATTTTCTCAGGAGACAAATATGACCGGCGTGATACTTGCTCAGATTGTTGTCGTAGTTACGCTCATTCTCATGATTATCGGCAAAACGCCGATGTACATCACCGCAGTTGTCGGCTCCACGATTGCAGCTCTGCTGGCCGGAATTCCGCTTTACGGCGCAGACCCTGTAACCATTAAAGGCCTGTTGATTGGCGGTTTAAATCCCGTACTAATTGATATGGGCGGCATTCTTCTTTTTATAGGCATTATGCAGTCAACCGGTTTTCTCCATGTCATCATCGGAGATATTATTAAAGCCGGTAACTATATTGGAGGCGGTCCCGGAATTATCACTGCGGCAGCAGCGGTCGCCGGCGGTATCGGCATGATGGTGGGCTTTACTCAGGCCGCTATTACCGGCGTTGTCGCAGGTCCTGCCGCTATTAAGCTCGGAGTGGATAGGAATGAAGCCGCCGGTGCGCTGCAGCACGCGAACATTCTCGGCTGCGGAGCCGGCTTCTCGCACCCGACTGTTGTCGGCATTCTGGCAATTTCCGGGATCGGCTACGGCATGGTAAACGTTTGGGGGTTCGTGGTTGCCGCCGCGGTTATGAGCATAGCCTGGTATCGGATGAGAACACACGTTCGAAAGGAAGGATTTGTTAAAAAAATGAGCGCCGAAGAGATTAAGCAGCTTCTCGATAAATTCAATAAAGACAAAAAAGCAAATGTTTCTTCCTGGATTGCATTCACTCCGTTCATCATCCTTATTGTCGCCGCTTCAAGCGGAGCTCCGATCTTCATCGTGTGCTTTTTCTGCGCACTGCTGACGTCTTTACTTGCTCGTCGTGATCTTCAGAAGAGCCAGGGAGAGATGATTGAAGGCGTCAGAATGATCGCTGTGCCTTTCATCGCGACCATTGTTTTCCTTTTCATGTCCGGCGTGATTAAAAATACGGGTTTCGTGGACACCATTGCGAAATTCTTTGAACCGCTGCTCGCCTACTCGCCAGAGCTTCTGATGTTCCTGATTTCAATTATCACCGGCATCATCACGCAGAGCCTTGCAGCCTCTTCTGCAATCCTGCTTCCGTTTCTCTCCGTCGTGCTGACTGCAGGAGCCGATCCGATGGCAAGCTCCGTTGCCGCCATCGCCGGGGCCAATATTGGTCAGTACTACCTGACAGGCGGTCCGGTTTCCGGCTTAAATACTGTGATCCCTGTTGTTCCCGGTTCTGACTTAGTGAAGGCCAACTTGTTCCAAAGACCGAACTATCTCTTTGGATTCGTTGTCGCAGGCTGTATTGTCGCAGCACTGACATTCCTCTAAGAAGAAATACCTTATTAAATAATCCTTCCTCCTTTTGCAGGCTGTCTTTCGGGCGGCCTGCTCTTTTATTCGCATAGGAAATCGTCAGAGATGGCGAGGCGTGCCGGCCGGCTGCTGATAAATTCGATTTTTTTCTTCGATAATCGCTTGAGCGCGTTCCTCCAGCCGCCGCATGATCCAAAGTACTGCTGTGGAGTCTTCGCGGTAATCAGCCTCAGCGATCATCTGAACACGGTCGTCCCTTCTCAGCTTATCCACCTGAACGAAAGCCTCATTGCTGCCCTTCGGGTATACAGCCAAGGTTGCTCCGCCTTTTTCGTTAATCAGAGAAAACGCCGGAACGTCGCTCGGGCCGTCCGCAACATAAACCATATTGCGAAAACGCACACGTCTTTCGCTTTCCGGAATTTTAGAATTCACATCAATTGACGCGCCTTCGACCACGCCAACGCCTTTGTTAATCTCAAAAATCGCTTTGGTTTTAGATGTATTGTCCAGACTATATGCAATCTTGCCAAGATGACGCAGTCCGTTCTCCTCAACATCAACCAGTTCCGCGCCCCAGACATGCTTTACGTGCGGGAAAATGTCGGATCCTATAATCATTCGTTTCAGGCCGGTGCTGACGATATAGTTCTCGAATGTAATACCGGCATCTCGATACTGAGGTTCATCGTTGAGCTTATTGACGGCGGTAAATAAATCCACCGCGCCTTCATAAAACTCAATTTCTTTTCCGAATCGGACGAGCAAATCGTTATTTAGTCCCTCAAACATTCCGCCTTTTTTACTGAATTCAAGAAACCGATTAAGGTAGAAAGAGTCTTCATTAACATCAAGTCCTTGGTCCCGAAGCGCTTGTATCTCTTTGCGGTTTTCCGCCCAGAATTGAGCGCCGTCAAATTTGTAGTGTTTGAAGATCGGTTCCTGCATGTAGTTAGGAATAAGCGTCTTGTCGAAGTCCCAAATCGTTGCGATCACATCAGCCATAATTACTCACCTTTTTCTAATATTTTAAAGGGATTAGAGCAATTATCTTTTTGATTCTCTGCTCTTTTGAAGTAAAAAGGGACAGCCACTCATCACTGCCCGCAGAGATTAAAAATCCTCATGAGCAACATCTTTCTTTCCGTCTTTGATCATTAAAATAATTTCACAGCCAAATCCATTTAAAGGAAACAAGACATGAACTTCATTTGCTCTCAATGCGGCAAAACAACCGACAGCGCAACAATGGCCTGTCACTGTAAATGCGGAGGACTTTTCTCCCTGCCTCAGGATCATTTGCCTTTATGGGATAAGAGTCTTATCGATCAAAAAGTATGGAGCCTTTTCCGCTATCACGCCTTTATGAACCTCGATGCAGGCGAATGGAAATCTGTCTCAATGGGCGAAGGCATGACGCCGATTGTTCCTTTTAACGAAGATGTGCTCTTCAAAATGGATTTCATGATGCCTACTCTGTCCTTTAAGGATCGAGGCGCGGCAGCATTAGTGAGCCACATGAAAGCCATCGGCGTTAAAAAATGCGTCCAGGATTCCAGCGGCAATGCCGGTGTTGCGGTTGCGGCTTACTGTGCCCGCTGCGGCATTGAATGCGAGATCTATGTTCCGGAAGGCACCAGCCCTAACAAAATTTCTATGATTGAAGGCTTCGGCGCCAAAGCCGTTGTTGTTCCCGGAAGCCGTGACCACTGCGCAGATGTCTGCAGATCCAAAGTCGAAGAAGAAGGCGCTTACTACGCTAATCATGTCTACAACCCATATTTCTATGAAGGGACAAAATCCTATATCTACGAAACGTTTGAGCAGCTCGGCAGACTGCCTGAAAATATTTTCATCGAGCTTGGCAACGGCACGCTCTTTATCGGCGCGGTCTTAGCCGTCGAACATCTGCTTCGTTCCAAAGCTATCGATAAGGCTCCGAACCTTATCGCGGTACAGAGCGAAAACTGCGCGCCCTTTATGGAAACCGTTGAGCAGAACGCCGATCACATAGTCAGTGTCGACGTGAAACCCACATTGGCCGAGGGTATTGCGATCGGTAAACCCGCAAGAGGCGCGGAAGTACTTGAAATGATACGAAAGCACTCAATTCGGGTTGTTACAGCGCCCGAAGCGCAAATCCTCGAGTGCCGCAGGCAAATGGCGGCAAAAGGGTTTTACGTCGAGCATACAACCGCCGCGGCGCTTGCCGCCTACTACCGTTATCAGGAGCTTTACGGCCCAACGCATGACGCCTTAATTTCATTATGCGGTGCCGGCCTCAAGAGCGAACATTAAAAGCGGTCAGCCCTGTTTTAATTTCACCCGCGGACTCCCTATATTGATACAATTCCTCAAGGTATTTTAAAGGGGTACCCGGATGGATAAATTCGATCGTGAAATTCTTTCGATATTGGTCGAAAACGGTAAAATTCAGCTTTCTGAGCTCTCCAAAATGACTGATCTCAGTGTTTCGTCCTGCCAGAGGAGAATTAAAAATCTGGAAGAAACGGGCATTATCAGTAAGTATCAGGCGGTGGTAAATGAGAAGGCGGTTGGCAAAGGCTTCCAAGCTCTGGTTTTCATTTCATTGGCACAAGCAACCAATGAGAAAATCGGTGAGTTTGAACGAGCCCTCGTGAACATTCCTGCTATTACCAGCGCACATAGGATTTTTGGAGAGCAGGATTATGTGCTGCGTGTCGCGACGACGGACCTCTCCGACTACCAGCAGGTCTATGACACTCAGTTGTCGACGCTTCCCTATATCAGGAAGATCGAAACAACACTTCTTATGAAGGAGATTGTTCCTTTTAGATTGTGTCTTGACCAATAATCGATTCGATTGCTCTGCCTATCAAGCCGCCTTTTGGGCGGCTTTTGATTTTTCGCAGGAAATCACCAATAGCAATCCTCACCCGATCGGACAACAATATCCCGCGAATAATAGGGATATCGAGTGCAGCTGCTTAAATTTCTTTTCTTCATTTGTTCGGCTTTCTTTTGCTTTAGCTCAGCCGCATCAGAAGCAAAACAGGAAATCAGGATTGCGGTTTTGTATACGGAGGACCCGCTGTTCTTCATCAATACCTTCGCGCCGACCATTGACTTTTTAAGGAAACGCTTTCCGCAGTATCGGATCACCACGCAGGAAATTACAGAGCTTCAAGCTTTCGATAAGCTCAAAACCGAAGATTTCAGTTTTCTCCTTTCTCCTGCGGGTGTTTACGCGTCTTTTGATCCTACTTCCGAAGGGCTTCGGCAAATCGCCGCAAGGACCTCGCCTTTTGCGAGTACAGCCTCTGAATCCGTTGCGTCTGTGCTTATTACGTCCGCACACCGATCTGATATCACAAGTCTGAAAGACATTCAGGGCAAAAGAATCGCAATCCGCGATCCTAATTCTCTGAGCGGCTGGCTCGGCGCAAAGGGTGTACTTCGCGATCATCTTTCGGAAAAGGATCTTGAAGGCAGACTGATCAATACCCAATACCGATTCCCTGACGTTTATTCCTACCTGGAGTCGGATGAAGCGGATGTTGCCGTTATCCCAGCGTGCGAACTTGAATCATTGATTGAACGCGGTCTTATCTCCGGTGACAAATACCGAATCATCGGAGAAAAGCCTTCCACGCTTGCCTGCAAAGTTTCTTCTTCGCTTTACCCGGATTTTGTTTTCTCTTCGTTCCCGCACGCATCTCCGGAAATCGTAAAAGACTTCACCGTCGCCCTTTTAACAATGCCTAAAATGCCTGACGGCGGATCTTGGGGCATTGCGAACGACTTCCGCAGTGTTCTGCGGCTTTTTAGAAAACTCGAAATCGGACCATACAAACCTCAGCCCTTTTCTTTGTTTCAGCTGGTCAGCAAATACAAAACGGAAGCAGTCCTTGCACTTGCCCTGCTTTTAGGACTGATTTTCCATATCTACCGAACGAATTCACTTGTGCTGCAGAGAACGTCCGACCTTCGTAAAGCCATTGAACAAAGGGACAGCGTTGCAGAAATCGCAAGAGCTTCGCTGAAGCGTCTCAATCTCATGGAAAGACGAGGCATTCTTTCGCAGCTCTCTAATATGTTTGCTCATGAGCTGAAGCAGCCTTTATCCACAGTGGTCAATTACTGCAACGGCCTGAAGATGTACGGAGAGTCTGTAAAACTTGATCCGATTCTCAGCGAGAGCATTGAGGCGATATCTTCTGAAACCCAGAAAGCCGCAGCGATCGTAGATCGAGTAAGAAGTTATGCAAAATCAACCCAGCCGGTTTCTTCCGAGGCAAAAGCTGACCTCTCGGAAGCGATACGCAAAGCCATCAACGCTTTCAGACTTTACGTCTCCACTCAGTGCCGATTAAATGTCGATATTCCGGAAAGCTGCATGGTCGCCGGAGACCCGCTGGAACTTGAAATTCTAGTTCTTAATCTTCTGCGCAATGCCTCAGACGCAGTTGAGCCGCTAGGTAAAGACGCACAGATCAAGGTGGAAGTGAAGCAGACAGAAGCGGGATGCACACTAAACGTCAAGGATAACGGGCCGCCAGTAACAAGTGACGTTGTCGAGCGCATGAGACGGGCGCTTCAGGCCTCAATTAAAACCGATGGTCTTGGGCTTGGTCTTATGATTGTGCACGCCATCATTGAGCGGCACCGCGCCGAAATTAATATTCAGCAGTTAAAACCTCAAGGCATCAGTATCTCAGTGACATTTAAAGGAGCTGACTCATGAAAACTTCAAAGCTAGACCCCATCATTAGGATTGTTGATGATGACCCAAAGGTCCTTGCCTCAGAGGTTTTTCTGGTGAAGATGGCGGGATATCGAACCGCTTCCTACGAAAGCGCCCTCGCATTCCTGAATGAATACGATCCGCTCTTTCCCGGCTGCCTGATACTCGATATCCGAATGCCGGAAATGAGCGGGCTGCAGCTTCAGGAAGAAATGATCCGCAGAAATATTGATCTTCCAATATTGTTTCTTACCGGGCACGGGGATGTGGATATGGCCGTCAAAGCCCTTCTCACCGGGGCCTCGGATTTTCTTATCAAGCCGCCTGATCCAGCAAGATTAAAGGCTTCGCTCGCCAAAGCTGTTGCTGAAAATCTAGAGGATCGGGCTCGTAAAGAAGAAATCGATCATATGACGGTCAAGTACAACCTGCTCACCGCAAGTGAAAAGAAAGTAGCTCCGAGGATTGCCAACGGTGAGTTAAACAAGGTCATCGCCTTTGATATGGAAGTATCGGAGCAGGCGGTCAAAAACTGGAGAAGTGCCGTCCTGCATAAATTGGAATGCCGCAATGTGATTGAACTTCACAATTTTCTTCGCAAGATAGGCATTATTGAGGCCTCATGATGCTTAGACGCGACTTTATGATTTCTGCCGGAGCCTGTGCCTTGTCCTATCCGTCACTTGCTCAGGAGAACGACTGGGATTATGACTGCGACGTATTGGTAATCGGAGCCGGGGCCGCAGGTTTGTCGGCCGCGGTACGCGCAAGTGAGCTCGGAGCTCGAGTCATTCTGATAGAAAAGCGGGAGATTATAGGCGGCAATACCTTAATTTCCGGCGGCTTTCTCGGCGTCATAGATCCGGTCCGTCAAATTCCGCTTGGAATCACCGATTCTGAAGAGCGGCATTTCAACGATATTTGGATCAACGGCGGTCAGATCGCAAAGCCCGCACTTATCCGCACTCTTGTTAAAGAGAGTCAGCGTATGCTCGGCTGGCTGGAGAATAAGGGTGTTAAATTCCGCAATGAGGTTATAGAAATTTACGGCTCTCATCATCCCCGCTGCCATCAGCCTATTCTGCCCAACGGAACAAGTTATGTTCGGGCGCTCAGTTCTGAAGCAATGTCGAGGAAAGTCCAAATTCTGAAGTCAACGGCCGGACAAAAACTTCTTCAGAACAATGAAGGACGAGTCATCGGTGCAGAAGCTCGACAGAAAAATAAAGGAGTCCGCATTCGTGCGGATAAAGCCGTCATCCTAACGGCGGGCGGCTTCGGTGCGAATCAGCGCATGGTTGAGTCATTCGACGAAAGGCTCGTGGGGCTTCCGACCAACTGTACAACAGGCTCTACCGGTGAAATGCTTCTTTCTGCTGCTCGAATCGGCGTCTCGACCGTAGATTTAAAAGCGATTCAATGTCTGCCGGGGCCACTGCCTACCGGCAGGATTCGTGTCCGCTTCCATAACGATGTCAGCCGCTTTATTCTCATCAATTCTGAAGGGAAGCGCTTTGTGGATGAGCGCTCGAGGCGCGATGAACTTACCGACAGAATACTTTCCACGCCGCAAAAGAGCTGTTTCTGCATTATTGATAACGACGCCTTAGTCATGGCGGATCTGATTGTCCAGAGAGACGCAATCCGAGCCGCGGAGACAGGAGACGCCATTAAAGCGGACAGCATTGAGGAGCTTGCGCAAAAGCTTGGCATCGATTCTGCCGTGCTTCGGCAGACCATCGAAGAAAGAAACAATACGATTAAAGCTGACAATGAAAAGAACAAGCGATTCCCAATCGCCAAGGCGCCTTTCTGGGCAGCTAGAGTCGGCATGTGCGTGCACTACACCATGGGCGGCCTAGTGATTGATTCATCGACCCGGTGCCTTTCCGACGGGCGCCCTGTGCCGGGGCTTTTTGCAGCCGGAGAAATTACCGGAGGAATCCACGGAAGAAACAGAATCGGCGGCAACGGACTTGCAGACGCATTTACCTTTGGCATGATTGCCGCAGAACAAGCGCTTAAAAATGCGTAGCACATTAATGGGATTAAGTCAATAAACCAGAAGTTATTTCTGCGTGATTCACCGCTCCTTAAACTTTGATCATCGTTTAACACATTGATCTCAATAAACACCAAGGAGACATAATCATGGCTTTAACACGCAGATTTTTTCTGGGAACCGCTCCTGCGGCAGCCGCTGTAGGCATTTTAGGCTCTACAGTTGCCACAACAGCAGAAGCCGCCATCAAGTGGGATGAAACATACAATGTCGTCGTCATCGGTGCAGGCGGTGCTGGTCTTACAGCTGCCGTATCCGCAAAAGAAGCCGGCGCAAAGAAAGTTGTCGTTCTTGAAAAGATGATGTTCGCAGGCGGCAACACAATTCGTGCCGGCGGCGGATTTAACGCTGCGATCAAGGCTGATTATGAAAAGGCCGGCATTAAAGACTCTCCGAAACTCCACGCAGAACAGACTCTTGCCGCTGGTGACGGCAGAGGCGACCCCGTCCTCGTCAACCAGCTCACAGAAAAAGCTCCGGAAAGCGTCCAGTGGCTCAAAGATCACGGCGTTAAGTTCCAGGATCACATCTATCAGATTTACGGCGGCCTTTACAAACGTGCCCGCAACCCGCTCGGACCTCGCGGCGGCGCATACATTAAGGCTCTTCTCGAAGTCTGCAAGAAAGAAGACATTCCTATCATGTTCAATGCCCGCGTCGTTGAAATTATCCGCGAAGGCAATTTAAGCGGCAGAGTGCTCGGTGTTAAGGTTGAACTGAAAGGCAAGACAATGTACATCCGCGCCACCAACGCTGTCGTTGCAGCTGCCGGCGGCTTCGCGGCCAGCGACAGACTGACCGGTATTTCCGATCCCAGAATGGAAAAACTCGGTACAACCAACCATCCGGGCGCAACAGGCGACGTATTAACTAATCTGGTTGACATCGGTGCCGGCACACGCGGTCTTGATTACATCCAGTGCATCCCCGGAGGCGTTCCCGGAGAAAAATATCCGCCGAACCTCTTCACACATGTTGACCGCTTCCTCTTCATCAACCTCAACGGTCAGCGCTTCATCAAAGAAGATGCCCGCAGAGACGTTCTGAGAGACGCGATGCTTGACCAGCCCAAAGCAATCGCCTGGACGCTCGTCGACGCTGACGGTTTTGAGCAGCAGAAGAACTCCAAGGGTCCTGAAAACGAAGCCGCTCTTAAAGCCGGTACGCTTTACTATGCTGACACCATTGAAGACTTAGCGAAGAAGACCGGTCTTCCCGCTAAAGAATTGAAAGAAGCTGTCGACACATACAACAAAGCGGTAGACACCAAGAAAGATCCGTTTGGCAGAGCTGAAACCGTTCTTGTGAACAAGATCATTAAAGCTCCGTTCTATGCCGGCCGCGTCACAATGAAACGTCACCATACAATGGGCGGCGTCATCATTAACAAAGACGCTCAGGTTATTGACCGTCACGGCAACGTCATTCCGGGTCTCTATGCTGCCGGTGAAGTTACAGGCGGCATCCACGGTACCAACCGTGTCGGCGGAAACGCTATGGCGGACATCTTCACATACGGAAGAATTGCAGGTGTCAACGCAGCAAAGAACCCCGCATAAATTAACATAACTTAGTTCTCCTCATTAAGCAGTCTCCGACAAACGTCGGAGGCTATTTTTTCATTTTTCATTCTCTTAAAAACATCGCTTAACGAGCCGCTCGCCTTATACGCCTAAACAGCCTGTTAAAACGGCAGAATTTTCTGGGATATACCTGAATACACCGATAGTTATCTTCATGATTGTCCGCTCTATAGTGAATAAATCAATTCAATCAAAAGGAGAAATTAAATGAGCTGTTTAGACGATTACCGCATGACTTTAAAAGGCCGAGAGTTTCTTCCGCTCATGGTTGGCGGGATGGGCACAAACATTTCGACGTCCGCCTTAGTACTCGCCATAGAAAAGCTGGGCGGCATCGCTCATCTGTCCGACGCAATGCTTCCGACGGTCGCAGATAAGGAGCTTGGTACCGACTTCACTAAACAGAAGACGATTCTTTTGAAAAAATTCAGCGGCTCTTTTGACAAGAGCTTAGAGAAATTTGACCTTGCTGCACTTGCTGAAGTCAGTGATCGTTATTTCAGAAACGTGATGGATAAAGTAAGCGGAAAAGGCTTGGTTCTTGTGAACTGCATGGAGAAGCTCACCATGAACGATCAGCTGGGCACGCTCAAAACACGGCTGAACAGCGCGCTGAATGCAGGCGTTGACGGAATTACCATGTCCGCTGGACTTCATTTAAACAGTCTCAAGCTGATGCAGGACAACCCAAGATTTAAGGATGCACTTCTCGGCCTCGTTGTCTCTTCCACGCGGGCACTTAATCTCTTTCTGAAACGGACGAGCTCTATAGGACGCAAGCTTGATTACATTGTTGTGGAAGGTCCGCTTGCAGGAGGACATTTAGGATTTGGTGAGGATTGGAGAAACTACAAACTGGAAAACATCGTTAAAGATGTCGTTCAGCACGTTAAAGAGTGCGGACTGAACATTCCGGTTCTTGGAGCGGGCGGAGTCTTTTCCGGACAAGATGACATTAATCTAATTGAACAGTGCGGAGCTGCCGGCGCTCAAGTGGCCACACGCTTTACGATTGCTCAGGAAAGCGGTCTTCCTCAGCAAGTAAAAGAGATTTATCTGGACTCTAAAGAAGAAGATGTAGTTGTGAATCATCTTTCTCCCACAGGTTACCTCATGCGAATGCTGAAGAGTTCACCTGCAATCACAGCAAAGATCCACCCGAATTGTGAGTCTTACGGCTACATGCTCTCCGGCGGAAGCTGCCCTTATTTAAAAGAATTTGAAGCTCAGGAGCAAGGCGCCATAAGGGGAGAAAATTCCAAGTGCTGTTTATGCACACAGATGCGCAATTACAAGGTATGGACCTGCGGCACTACGGTTTCCAAACTTAAAGAAACTGTAAAACGCAGCGCAAGCGGCTGGGAGCTTCCGAGCGCGGAACAAATTTGGAATGATTACCGGTTTGGTAAAAACTCCAAGTAACGGGAAGCACATTAATGCTGCGCAGAAGGAGCCGGAGAGAGAAAAATGTCAAGGCAAATGCATATCTTCGGCTCTTTAAGACAAACCTGTGAACAGGTTCACACGAGCAGAAAATCGCCCGTGCTATTAGCGGGACCTGTCACTCTGTCAGGAGCCAGTTTCATTAAGTCTTATTTTCCATAAGGAGAATAAGACTTGCCATTGTTCGTAACGGATCAAGGCCCGCCGTACTCAGTTCCGCTATAGAGAAAACAAAAGACGTCGACCACATTTCTGCGACCGGCGTCTTTTCTTATGAATGTCTGTACAGATTACAGGCCTTTTTCTTCCATGGCTTTTACGCCTTCAAAGATCATCTGTTTGTAAAAACGACGGACAAACTCTGTATGGAAGTCCATGTTGTTGAAGTACGAGAACGTAAAGCGTTTCGGATCCTGTCCAAGCTCTCTTTCCTTCGAATCTTCGTGGCCGATAAACATATGATCCGTCTTGGGCACGGCTTCAAACTTCTTGCCGTCCGCAAGCGAAAGATCCATCTTCATTGTCATGTCGTACTCGTAGACAATCTTCTCAGGATGCTTATCCGGATCCGCTTTTTTAGCTGCGACCGCCGCTTTAGTCTTCTCATCCATAGCGCGAGTCACATCGATCGTCATCACGCCCTGTTTTTCCTTATCGTCCTCTTTAACGATCTTAAAGAGGCCTGTTTCCTCTAAGTAGCGTTCTGCGGCGAACCACAAGCCGTACTGTTCACGCCAGTCGGCGGGACGCTCTTCAAAGGGCTCCGTCACGATAGGACGTCCTTCCCAGAGGTAATTAACGACCAGAGAAACTTTCAGAGGCTCTTCAACTTTTTTAAACTGATCCGCCTCGATAACCTGAGTCGGCTGTGTGAACCAGCTTTCGCGCGGGTAGTCCTTATGATCGTAAGAAGTACAGGCGCTCAGACCAAGTACAGCCGCTGACAGAATGGTAATTCCAAATAATTTGCTTTCTTGTTTCATGATATGGATTCCGTTAGATGTTCCGGGAGAAGGGGGAGAAATCCTCCTCCTTCGCTTCCCGAAGATCAGAACATGTACTTGATACCGATCTGAGCGGTTTCGTTGTGATATCCGGCTTTACCGGCCTGAACACCCACGGTCGCCCAACCGAGCGTATTGCGCGTTATATGTCCTTCAAGACCCATGCGGAATTCGCCTAAATTACGGCCGCCGTCCATATAAGTCTTCGCACTGCCCATCTGAACACCGGTCTTCTTGGTGTTGTGGATCCAGTTTCCTTCGATGAATCCAAGACCCTTGTTCATGTAGTTACCGTGAACTCTGGCGCCAACTCGGATCGCAACATTGTCCTTGCCAAGCTGTTTGTACTTAGTGTCGGTTGCGTCATAGCCGTCATTGGCTTTGACTCCGTCCCATACCACCTGAACTTCAGGCTGGAAGGTCCAAATCACCTTATTGAAATCCTTCGTACCGGATTCGCCGAGAGGAATCGTGTATCCGCTTTCCACCGACCAAACCCAGCCGTGAGACTTGTAATTAAACGTCGAAGTCGTCTCGCCCCACAGCTTATTATCGTAACGACCGTACAGCAGCCAAGAATCCACATAGAATCCGTCATCCGGGCTGTTGCCTGTATAAAGGGTTCCGTAGATACCGACCGCATAGCCGTCGGAACGCGACTTGGCCGAGGCGTATGTTCTGGTATTAGCTCTATGGTAGAGGCCGCCTGCAAAGACGCCGCCAATATACTTCCAGTCTTCGTTGATTTCGTTGCGAATCAAGTCTGCGCCGATCTGAGTAACTGCAGTGCGGGCATGTGTCCTGCTTTCCCCGCCGCCGGACTTAAAGTGCGAGTGACTTCCGACCTGACGAACCCAAGCCGCTGCCGGTTTTTCTTTACCGTCAAACGGATCAATGTAGTAGGCCTGACCGAAGCGATCATGCAGGCGCATATGCATCTTGGCCCAAGCTTGCGAGTTTGCCATGTAGGCGCCTCCTTCAGGCCGCAGAGTATTGCCTTCGTCATCAGGAGTCGGCGATGTCGGATTATCCGGCATCTTTGGCAGGTCTGGGTTCTCCGGCGGTACAACAGGTACTTCCGGCTCTTCCGGTGGTTCTATCGGAGTCCAAGGAATAGCAGCATCCCCATCGGCCTTATTCACAAGGTACCAGTCGTTTCCGTCACCCTGTTCGTTAAGGCGATAGAACTTAACGTGTGTTTCGTTATCCTTTGCAACCACTCCGATCCTTGTTTGTCCGTCAGGGAAAGCAAGGTCTACGTGTTCGTTCGGATCCTTAACCTCAAAAATCAGAATACCGTTGGTGCCCCCTTCTCCGACCGTCTCGCCTCTGGACTGTGAAAAAGCTCCGAATTTTCCATCTTCATTGATGAAATAAACTTTTGACTGACCGGAAGCTGTGTCCGCATAAACTACATCGAGATAGGATGAGTTTTCCGAGCCCGGTTTGCCCCCTAGGAAGCCCTGATAGTACAAAACCGAACCCTCTTTACCAACGTAGTTACCGACCTTGACCTTATTTAGCGACACATCCGATCGTGTTGCCTCACGGCCTAAGTTATCTCCGAAAACCTTATGAGACAAGTACACAGAGCCATAGTTTTCAATTCCTCTTATAGCCACTGTGTTGTAGTGATTCTCCACCGCGGCATTCTCTGCGGCTCTTAAAGCACTTGCCTGGGCTGCTGTATTCTTCTGAATATCAAAATACAAAGAAGAATCCTTATCGACATGAGCAACTGCGCTAATCAAAGCTTCCGAAGAAGTGAGAGAAACATTGGAAGCTTTCAGCTCAACTGTGCCATAAAAATTCGGGTTATCAGAATTTATGGATGCTTGCTTTCTGTCGATAAATATTAGCTTCGAAGAAGCACTTCCTTTGAGGCTGCCGTCAATAGCATCAACCCATGTTCCATTTCTCTGCTGATCTGTGTCGGAATTCTGGTTCTTATTCTTGACGGTAAGTTCCCCACCTGTTGAACCCATACTCGCTTGATACTCCTCCGAGTCGCCCTCTTCAAATGAAATCGGTGCCGCTTGATCAAAGTCAAGCACGGAACCCTCCACGACTCTCAACGCACCTACTGTTTGGGTATGTCCCTGCAGATATACGCTTGAAGGGTTAGTGCCTTCTGCAGAAGAGCCTATATGAAGAATTGAGGTGTACCTATCTTCCGTCTCACTCATTCCCTGAGTTCCCAAAGCACCGTCAATTCCAAGAACCAGCATCGCACCTTCATCGACTACTGTATTTCCTGTATAGGAGTTTGGTTGGGGAGCCTTAGATACGACTTCATAAAGAGCTTGTCCGTTGCCGGAAACGCTCGGCTCAGTATTTGTTTTGCCAACATCGATATTGTAGATAGTATCCGGACTACCGATAATCACCGTTGAGTTCTTTGCGATAGCGACTCCGCCCGCGCCGGTAAGTTCTGCTGATAGAGTAAAGAGCTCCTGTTTGGGTTTTGAGGTATCTCCGGATTGGAAATCTTCAACATAAAGCTCGGAATTTTCTAATTTACCATTCAAAACCAGAAGCTTCCCGGGAAGAATGTTGACACTCTTAAGCCAGTACTTTATACCAACACCGGCCTCCTCTCCTGGATCTGAAACCTTACCGCTTACGCTTATCTTTTCGCCAGCTGCGTTTTCATCTTCAAACTCTCCATCGTGCCCATCGAAATGCATGTACTTATAGAAAGCATAAGTTGCGTCAGCAACATGATCTCCGCCTTGGTTGATTTCAAAACCAGGGACATCAAAAGTCATAAGACTCGCGTCGACAGTCTAGTCCCCACCTACACGTGAATCCTTTTGGTAAACAGTGCCATCTTTGATAATGCCAATAAATGTATTGCCAAAAGCATTAGTATTTTGCTTTTGTTCTGTTCTGAAGTTTGCAATTTCATCAAAAGAAATCCGAACTACAGGCTCACCGGATTCTCCATCATTGACGCCTAAATATAGTACGAGGCCCTGATAGTGATATCTAAACTGATGCATTAATGCCGGTCTGTGATTGGAATTTTCAGCCCCAAGACTACTATCCTGTTCTCTGGAAGTATGGTCATACCACATGCCGTCATCATGCGTCAGAAGGGATAATTCGCCGCTCGCGTAACCATGATTAACATTTCCCTCATCGCTAAACAGTTTTACTTTCGTATCAAAGGAAGTTCCATCTCCATTGACAGAATCAGACAAGTTTGCATATGCTCCGACCCAGAAATTGTGCTGTCCCTTTGTTGCCGTTTGGTCCTGATTTTTTTTATCAGTAGCGGCTAAGCTGGAATGATACCCATTCCTGTTAATGAGGTATGAACCAGCAACCTGCTGCCCTACATGGATGCTCCCAGACTCGTTACCGTTTAAATGAACAGTCGCTTTTTCAAGCGGATCTTCACGATTCAGCACTACTTGCTCTCTTGTAGAGCTTTGAGCTTGAGGGTAATAATCCTTAAAGACTTCGTATGACTCTTTGTTATCCAAACGACTTGTATCTAAGTATTGGCCAAAGGAGATATATCGGACATAAGCCGAATCTGCTGCAACCTCTCCGGCAATGTATGCGATACCGCGTCTTCGGTTAACGGCGTAGATCTCGCGTTCATCGATACGATTATATCGATTATCCTTGTCGTTCTCGTCCGGCTTCGTTGTCGCTGTAGCAGTTCCGTATATCGAAGAGCCAGATGCTAGCGTTGTATCTTTAAGTGAAACTAGGTTAGAGTGCAGGTCTCTGGGTTGACCTCCCGTAATTTTCATCTGATCCTGGAACTCAAGACCACCGATGACATTACCGTTAATTATCGAATCTTCTGCAGCAACAATGTTGTTCATTGCGACACCAGTAGACCAAGCTCCATAGATACTAAAGCCAACGTCTTGGTCTTGTGCAGATTCGTTGTACCACGACGACCAATCATTCTCATCGGGAGCGAGATGGTATCCGATATAACTATTTTTTATTGAAACGATATTATTATTCGCAATAGCAGAAACTTTTTTTGGATCTCCTCCTTCCTCCTGCGGATAATACAAAACCGTTTCTCCACTGTTGCTTACATATCCAGTAGCTCCGTTAACTACTTCTTTATACTTAGAAGCACCATAGTCATAATTCATTCTGTAGTAGTAAAGTCCGCGTCCTCCAACAAGGCCGAGCTTTCGCGCCCCGTCCATTCCGGCTACTACCACGGTATTCTCTAAGGTTACCTTGTTATTATTCGCTTCATAGCCTTCTGCACCGAAAATTCCTTTTGTGATGACAATACCAAAGGAATCAGGGTTTACTACCTCACCAGCATCTTTGTCAGCCCCGTCAGAAATGAAACGTACTATATTGACTACGTTACCATTTGTTTCGAAGCCCGCATGAACAACTCCGTTGTCTCCCGACACCCCATCCAATTGAGAAGAACGCCCTCCGAAGATTAGCTTTGCATATAACTTCGAGCCATCTTCCATTTGGACAGTTACTTTATTATTATTAGCAGTTGCGCCGCTATCACTTGTCTGGTCATAGCCGCCCAAATCATTACGCGAGCCGAAAAGTTTTGCTAAAAACGTTGCACCTTCCTTAACTGTAAGAGTAAGTTTATTCCCATTGGTCGTCTCGGAATACGGAAAATTACCAGGAGTCTCCGTCAAACCATATGGATTGCCTCCGAAATAAGTTTTTAAGCCGCCTGAAATCCAGATGGTTTTTTGATTATAAGTATTAGATACATCCTTAAATTCTCCAGCAGTTTTCTGAAAATCCAATGTGTTGTTGACTGTTATGGAAAGATCGCTCGGGCCGTTAGCTTCTCCAGTACCCCAAAGCCATGTAAATGCATTGTCAAGGGGATCCTTGGCAGCGTCCGCAACCTTAGGAATATAATGAACGTCCCCAGTAACTTTAACTTCAAATCCGGCAGCCTCCAATGCTTCAAGAGTAAGCGGCCAGTCATTGTCGGCCAAAGCTTGCCCTCCAATAAGATTACAGGCAAGAATCACGGAAAGAGACAGAGCCCTAACGGAACAAATCGAGTGATTTGAATGATGAAAGAGATGAGGAGACGAGTGGCTTCTCATCAGATGCGTTTTAATTCTCATTTTTCGCCTCAGGAACTATTAAATAGATTGACCTTTGCTGCCTCTTCACAGCAAATACGAAGCTCGCTGACGGTATGAATACTTGAGAATTAAATTCACTCTATCTCACGTGTTCCAGATAAATATTCAGGATTATCTGGAGTATTCAATAAAGACAATTAGTCCTTTAAAAAGGTTCCTTTACTAAACGCAGATCGTATTCAACCGCCGACGCTCGCTCGTTGGTATCAAAATTTATGTTTAGACAATATCGACTTTGATTAAATACGGGGGGGGTATAAAAGCGACGTTGGTCTCGTCCTTCTAAGCACGAAGAGCTGGTTCTATGTAACCGCAACACGCTCAATACACGAGTGGAATATTGCATTTTCTTACCTCAGGTTTTGTATTATTTATGTTTCCGATTTTATATCAGACGAAGCTCAATGCAACTTAGATAAAGGATGAATACCAAAAGAAAAAATTAAGTATCACGCTTTTTAGCTATCATAATTTCGTTCAATTTATATTTAACACCAACACAGCAGGATAGCTAAAACTTAATGTATAAAATCATATCTAATTGAATTAGACTAACTTATTCTGACAATAGTAGAAAATGCCATAGCTCACAGAGTTGCAAGTTCAATTTAATTTATATTTTCAGCGTTAAATACTATTTAAGTTTCAGACGATTTGTCCTTTCATTTCATGATAAAAATGCGGGACAATCCTAAGTGAAAACAATATTAGTTTTTCCACTAATGGAATCCTACGGGCAACGCACTGACTTTCACGGTGAAATTAACTGCCGTTACCACGCTTGTACTTATATAAACTCGGATGTTTCGAAGGAATCGCTAAAACCACAACCGTCGCTAAAATCAAAACGCCTCCGATCAGCTCCCAGATGTTCACTGTCAAACCGAGAAACAGAACACCCAAGACCGTTGCTGAAACCGGATCCAGCGTCTCCATCATTCCCGCAACATCCGAAGGAATCAGCTCGGCAGCCGCCTGAAACAGCCAAAAGGCCGCAATCGTCCCAAAAATCACAATAAAGGCGTAAGCCAATACCGCACCAAGCGACCAATTAAGCGATTCATTCCAAAAATGATTGAAGAGTGTTACAGCGACACCAGTCAGCAAAAGCGCCCAGCTCGTTGCTGTGCCCGACCCAACCTGCTTGATCAGCTTCTGCGGAAGGATGACATACAGCGCCCCGGTAAGCCCGGAACCGAGTCCCATTATCAGCCCCATCATCGAAACATTCAGACTCTTTAATGAGCCGCCCGTGACGATCAGAAAAACACCGATGACGGCAGCCGCACCGCAGAGAATCTCTTTAAGAGAAAGTCTCTGGTGCTGAAACACCACCATAAAAAGCATCACCCAAAGCGGAACCGTAGCCGTCAGGACTCCTGCGACAGCCGCGTTGCTGTACTGAATACACACAAAGTAAGTGAGCTGCGTCCCGATAATCGTCGCGGTATAAATTAAAAGCTGTACAAAAGAAGAACCGCTGCGGAACGGCGCAAACACTTTGCTTTTGTTTAAAAAGAGCTCCAGCCCGACAAAAAGAGACCCCGCTAAAAGCATGCGGATAGAAATCAAATCCAGCGGCACAAATCCGCATTTTTGAAGCAGATATTGTCCTGCTGAACCCATCGCTCCCCAAAATATGGCAGCAAGTGCCGCCATCCCCATTCCGAGAAGCTGCTTATTCATACTCAATCTCTGTTACTTCCTAAAATGTACGCCCTGCTGAACCGGGTCAGCTGATGATCCAAACTTAACCGGCTGATCAAAAGATTCGGCTTCCAGACTCGGCAGAAGATCTTCTCGCGTCATCTCAGCACTGTCTGGTTCCTCACCTGCTAACGAAAGCAGTGCACCGGTCACCGCCTCCCACGGAGATTCCTCTCTCTGCAGCTGCTGATCAATTTTGACAATGTGCTTTGCTGCGCTCTTTAAATAAACCATCGCTTCCTCAGAACTGAGTCCCGACAGAAACTCTAAAAGCATCGGAAGAAAGTCCGGCATCTCATTGCTCGAAACCTCTAAACCATGATCCGAGTAGAGCCGCCTTAGATTCAGCATTGCCGCACCGCGATCGCGTGAATCTCCGTGCATGTGCTCAAAAAGATTCAGACTCGCCCGCTTGCCGATATCAAACGTTGCGACATACTGTTTCTGAAGATCCGAGAGCGGAACCTCTTGCATGCTGCGCATCAGCACTGATAACACTGTCTTCCATTTTTCAGAAATAAGAGATGAGCGCTCAATGTAGTTTTGAATCTCTCCCAAGCTTTCTATGAGATTCGCATCCGGATACAGCAGAAGGCACCCAAGGGCTTTTAATTCAGGAGTCATGTTTTTTCTGTCCTATTTAATTGAGTCGATCCTATCTAAAAACCTACGGGTATATCCGCAAAATCTGCTCAAATTGATACAACAATAAGTTACAAAGGACGACCCGCTTTTAAAATTCTAAGAGTAATCCCGAATAAAACATCCGGGAACAGAATATTTGATAAGGAAATAATATGCGTCCAGATATCAAGGTTTGGAATCCTGAAAATCCGGCCCAATGGAACAAGACGCTCGCATGGACAACAGTTTGGATCAGTACATTCAGCCTGACTTTCGGCTTTTGCGCTTGGTTCTTAGTACCATCCCTCGCTCCGCGCCTTAATGAAATTGGCTTCTCCCTGACGCACAGGGAACTCTATTGGCTTGTTGCCATGGTCGGTCTCTCCGCCGGTACGCTTCGTATCGTGTGGACCTTCCTTCCTCCGATAATCGGCACGCGCTATCTGGTCACCCTTTCGTCCGGCTTACTGCTCATACCGCTTTTCTGCTGGGTTTATGCCGTACAAAATATTGATACCCCTTACTGGGTTCTTTTAGGGTTCGCTCTGCTGAGCGGTATCGGCGGCGGTACATTCTCGGGCCTCATGGCAAGTACCAATTACTTCTTCCCCAAAGATAAGCGCGGATTCGCACTCGGCGTCCAAGGCGGCCTCTCCGATTTCGGTACCGGTCTCGTGCAGTTCGTGACGCCTCTTGTGATCGGCTTCTCCGCCCTCTCCGTTCTTGGAAACGGTCAAGTCGCGCATCTTGCTGATGGCAAGACCGTTACTTATTGGCTGCAGAACGCCGCATGGATTTGGATTCCGCTTGTCGCAATCGTGACAATTCTTGCCTGGTTCTGCCTGCGCTCCGTCCCGGTAACCGCAGACTTTAAAGATCAGTGGAAGATTTTCGGCAATAAACATACTTGGTTTATGACCCTCTTCTACTACGGAACCTTTGCGACTTTCGCAGGCCTCGGCGCTCAGCTTGCCCTGCTCGGCAACCACACATTCGCAGGTATCGAAGGCGCTCCGAGCGCGGTCGCTTTAGCTTGGCTCGGCCCGGTCATCGGCGCACTCTCCCGTGTAGGAGCGGGTAAAGTCTCCGATAAGATCAGAGGCGGCCGCGTCACCACAATCATGGCAATCTGCAACATCATCGGTCTTCTTGCGCTCTGGTGGTACAAACCGTCCAGCGTCGAAGGCTGCTGGATTTGGCTCATTGTGATGTTCTGGATTTTCTTCTGGACCGGTGTCGGCAATGCTTCTACAACCGAACAAATGGCTGTACTCTTCCCGCCGCTTCAGGGCGGAGCAGTTGTCGGCTGGACAAGCGCTATCGGCGCATACGGCCCCTTCACTATCGGCGTGCTCCTTGCTGAATGCGGAGCCGGCATGATGTTTGGCGTCACCACAGTGATATTCATCGCGATCCTTCTGATCAACCTCTACTACTACGACAGAAAGAACGCTCCGAATCTTTGCTAATCGTCGCCCCAAAACAATAAATCACTGGAGAACAATATGTCCGGAATCATGAAGTCCTCCCTCTTCTTCTCTAAGAAAGTCGGTTCATACTCCGACGGCTGGGGTGAAGTTGTAGAGCAGGACAGAGGCTGGGAACAGGCTTATCGGGATCGTTGGGCTCACGATAAGATCGTTCGTTCCACCCACGGCGTAAACTGCACCGGCTCATGCAGCTGGCAGGTCTACGTAAAAGACGGAATCGTCGTGTGGGAAACTCAGGAAACAGATTACCCGCCCACACCGCCCGGAGTACCGAATCATGAACCGAGAGGCTGCCCGAGAGGCGCAAGCTACTCTTGGTATCTGTACTCTGCTTCACGCGTCAAACACCCGCTGATCAGAGCCGAACTCAAAGAACTTTGGAGAAACGCCCGCAAGACGATGAAACCGCTTGAAGCGTGGGCAAGCATCGTCGAGGACCAACAGGCGAGAAAGTCCTATACGTCCGTTCGCGGCTTGGGCGGTCTTGTTCGCACAACATGGGATGAGGCGCTCGAAATTATTGCCGCAGCCAACCTCTATACCGTTAAGAAATACGGTCCCGACCGCATTTCTGGTTTCTCGCCGATTCCGGGCTATTCCATGGTCTCATACGGAGCAGGCACTCGCTATCTGAGTCTGATTGGAGGTGCCCTTCTTTCCTTCTATGACTGGTACTGCGACCTTCCTCCGTCTTCTCCTCAAACATGGGGAGAACAGACCGACGTACCGGAATCCGAAGCGTGGTACTACTCGAGCTACATCATTGTTTGGGGCACCAATATTTCGATGACGCGTACTCCGGACGCGCACTTTCTGACTGAATGCCGCTACAACGGCACTAAGGTCGTCAATGTCTGCCCGGACTACGTTGAAGTGACAAAAGATGCGGATTGGTGGATTCATCCCAAACAGGCTACCGACGCGGCTTTCGCAATGGCGGTGAGCCATGTCATCTTTAAAGAGTTCCACTACGAGCATCCCGATCCGTACTTCACCGAGTACTGCCGCAATCTCACCGACTTCCCGATCCTTGTGACCATGGAGCCCCGTGAGGACGGCCGGTTCACCGCAGGAAGATACCTTCGCGCATGCGACATCGGCTACAGTGCCGATAAGACCAACAACCCGGAGTGGAAAACCGTCGTCTGGAATGAATTAGATGATTCACTTGCTGTCCCGCAGGGCTCAATGGGCTACCGTTGGGGACAGAAAGAAGGTCAGGACCTCGGCAAATGGAACCTGCACGAAGTGGACGGCGAAAGCGGAAAATCCGTAAAGCCTAAACTCACGTTTGTCAAGGACTCCGACGCGGTTATCGATGTCTGCTTCCCGTATTTCGGCGGCAGGGAAAGAGACGGCTTCCCCAACAATGCGATGCCCTCCGATATCATGGTCCGTAAGGTCCCGGTTAAAAAAGTCATCACCAACGGCAAGGAAATTTACTGCGCAACCGTATTTGATCTGTTCGGAAGCTACCTCGGCGTTGACCGCGGATTAGGCGGAGAATGTGCAAAGAGTTACGAGGACAACATTCCGTTTACTCCGGCTTGGCAGCAGAAGATCACCGGAGTAGAACCGCAGTACGCCATCACGCTCGGCCGCGAATTCGCCACTGCGGCCTCCAAGACCAAGGGGCGCGCCTGCGTGCTCATGGGCGCGGGCGTCAACCAGTGGTTCCAGACAGACAATACCTACCGCTCCATCATTAACATTCTTTTGATGTGCGGCACATGCGGCGTCACAGGCGGCGGCTGGTGCCATTATGTGGGTCAGGAAAAAATCAGACCGGAAGCAGGCTGGAGCGAATACTCCTTTGCTAAGGACTGGGAACCGGCCGCGCGGCACATGAATTCAACGAGCTACTTCTACGAGCACACCGATCAGTGGCGCTATGAACGTATTCCGCTGAGCGATATGCTCTCTCCGCTTGCTGACACTAAGGTCTATAACGGAACATACGTTGATTACAACGTAAAAAGCGAACTGATGGGCTGGCTGCCGTCGGCTCCGCAGTTAAACGTCAATCCGACTGAGATCGCCCCCCGGGCGGCTAAAGCCGGAAAAGACCCGCAAGCCTACTTGATTGAACAGCTTAAAAACAAATCCATATCCTTCAGCTGCCTGGATTTAGACGCTGAAGAGAATTGGCCGAGAAACCTCTTCATTTGGCGAAGCAACGTGCTCGGCTCCTCAGGCAAAGGTCAGGAATACTTCCTGAAGCATTTGCTTGGCACGCAGAACGCAGTACTTGGCCAGGAGCTTGACGGCAAAGACCCGGCGCTGATTCCGCAGCTGCAGACGAAACGTCCCGCGCCTGAAGGCAAGCTTGATCTGCTCGTCAATATGGACTTCCGCATGAGCACCACGTCCATTTATTCGGACATAGTGCTTCCTGCAGCCACGTTCTACGAAAAGAACGATATCAATACGACGGATATGCACTGCTTTATCCATCCGTTCGTAAAAGCAGTTCAGTGCTCTTGGGAAGGCAGAAGCGATTGGGATACGTTTAAATCTATCGCGAAGAAGCTCTCCGAAATAGCCGCTGAATATCCGCAGGACTTCGCCGAAGTAACCGATGTCGTTCTGACACCGCTTGGACACGACAGCCCGCACGAGCTCGGCCAGGCGCTTGATGTTAAGAACTGGTACCTCGATGAATGCGACTTAATTCCGGGTAAAACCGCGCCGCTGATTCACGTCATTCCGCGTGATTATCGGACCATCTATCAGAAATACACGTCTGTCGGTCCGCTCCTTTCTAAGAACGGCGGTGGAAACCGCGGCATCAAGTGGAATCTGGACCCGGAAATCGAAGAGCTGCGACAAATCAACGGTACCGTCCAGGAAGGCGTCGCTAAGGGACGCCCCAAGATGGAGACGGATATCAACGCCGCCAACTTCATTATGCGTGTATCGCCGGAAACCAACGGCGCGCTCTCTTATAGAAGCTGGTCCTTCGTGAAGGATCAATGCGGAGTTGACTGCAGTTTCCTCTCTAAAGAACACATCGGAGACAAGATCACTTTTGACGATCTTGCGCATCGTCCCGCTAAGACTTTCACCGCGCCCGACTGGTCGGGTATTGAAAACAGCGAGATCCCGTATGTGGCGTTCTGGCAGAACACCAACATGAAGCTGCCGTGGCGCACGTTAACAGGACGCCAGCAGTTCTATCAGGACCACAGCTGGATGAGAGCTTTCGGTCAGCAGTTCGCACAATACCGTGCGCCTGCTAACCAGCGCGCACTAAAGGGTTTTGAGAACATCACCGACAACGGTAATAAAGCCATCGTGCTGAACTTTATGACTGCCCATCAGAAATGGGGTATTCACTCGACCTATTATGACAACGAACGCATGCTGTCGCTCTCAAGAGGCGGTCCTGTCGTTTGGATGAATGACATCGATGCGAATAACGCCGGCATTGTCGATAACGACTGGATCGAATGCTGGAATGCCAACGGCGCGGTGGTCGGAAGAGCGATCGTCACTTCTCGTATGCCGGAGGGTCTGTGCATTATGCAGCACGCTACGGAAAAGACCGTCAATACACCGGGATCTGAAATCACCGGACAAAGAGGCGGAGACCACAACTCTCCAACCCGAGTGATTGTGAATCCGACCCATATGATCGGAGGCTACGCGCAGCTTTCTTATGCCTTTAACTACTATGGAACAATCGCTCCGAACCGCGACGACTTCGCTTGGGTCAGAAAAATGAATAAAGTCGATTGGATGGATGAGGAAGCGCCGAAGAAGGGAGGTACGCTATGAGGATTCGTGCGCAAATCGGCATGGTCCTAAATCTGGACAAATGCATCGGATGCCATACCTGCTCTGTCACATGCAAAAACGTATGGACAAATCGCCCCGGTATGGAATACATATGGTTCAACAACGTAGAAACCAAGCCGGGCGTCGGTTATCCGAAACGCTGGGAAGATCAGGATAAATGGACCGGCGGATGGGAGCTGCATAACGGCAAACTGCGCCTGCGCCGAGGCACTACGCTCGGACTTTTAGCGGGTATTTTCGGCAACGGGAAACTTCCTCAGATCGATGATTATTACGAACCCTTCACCTTCGACTATCAGAATCTGCAGAAAGCGCCCCGCATGAAAACCTGCGTCACGGCTCAGCCGATTTCCTACATCACCGGCAAGAAAATGGCCAAGATCAAGGGCTCGGCCGCATGGGACGACAACTTGGGCGGTGTCGATATCAAGACTGTTGAGGACGTTAACCTCAAGAATGTCGAGCGTGATATCTACGCGCAGTACAAGAACACCTTCATGTTCTATCTGCCCCGCCTGTGCGAACACTGTCTGAATCCGGCCTGCGTCGCAAGCTGCCCCTCGGGCTCAATTTATAAGCGCGAGGAAGACGGCATTGTCGTGGTAGACCAGAACAAGTGCCGCGGCTGGCGTATGTGCATGAGCGGATGCCCCTATAAGAAGGTCTACTACAACTGGTCAACCGGCAAAGCGGAAAAATGCATTTTCTGCTATCCGCGTGTTGAATCCGGCATGCCGACCGTCTGCGCGGAAACCTGCGTTGGCCGTATTCGCTACATGGGCGTCATGCTCTATGACGCAGACCGTATTAAAGAATTGGCCTCTACGCCGAACGACGGAGATCTCTACGAAGCTCAGACTCAGATTTTCCTGGATCCTAACGATCCGAAAGTTGAAGCTGCCGCTCTGGAAGCCGGCATCAGCCGTGACTGGGTCGAAGCAGCGAAACGCTCTCCGATCTACAAGATGATTGCTAAGTGGAAGATCGCGCTTCCGCTGCATCCGGAATTTAGAACTCTGCCGATGGTTTGGTACGTACCGCCGCTTTCGCCTATCGCTCAGGCGGTCGACGTGGGCAAGCTTTCGCTGAAAGGATTTATTCCGGACTTAGAAAGTCTGCGGATTCCGCTTCAGTACCTGGCCAACCTTCTGACAGCAGGAAATATTAAGCCCGTACAGGAAGCTTTGAGCCGACTGCTTGCGGAAAGAACAGTACTTCGTCAGTACAGTGACAAAGCCGGCCTCAGTCAGTTCCTTAGCTGCGAAATACTGCCCGAACAGCTTGAAGGGTCCGGATTTGACGAAGAACTCAGCCAGCTCGGTTTAACGCTCCAAGATGTCTGCGATATGCATAAACTGCTTGCCATTGCAGACTTCAAGGACCGCTTCGTTGTACCGAGCGCCAACCGCAATAATCAGGCAGCTGTTCTGCTTCAGGGCGAACAGGGCTTTAACGCGGGCGGCGGCTTTGATCAGAGACAAAGAGCCGATACGCTCTTCGGAGGGCCGATGAATCGCAAGATTATTCCGCTCTTTGAAGAATATCAGCGCTCAAATGACTCTGTACAGGAGGGCAAATAATGAGTAATTGGACTCTGATATGGCACTACCTGATTTTTGGAGTGCTTCCTTATGTCGTGATGGCAGTCCTCGTTGTAGGAAGTATCGCCCGCTTCGTTCTGGCGCCTTACAGCTGGAAGTCTCAAAGCAGCGAAATTCTAGATAAACGCGGACTGACTTTAGGTGCAAACCTGTTTCATCTCGGCGTCATCTTCCTCTTCTGTGGCCACTGCTTCGGACTCTTTACTCCTACGTGGCTCCTGGACGACATCGGGCTGACGCCCCGCATCCATCAGATGCTGGAAATTATCGCGGGCGGCCTCTCCGCGCTCGTCGCGATCACGGGTCTTTTGATCCTGTCCTGCAGAAGACTCTTCAATGAACGAGTACGCACGAGCTCCAGACCGAGTGACTTCTTAGTCCTCTTTCTGCTGATTGCCGTCATCGTTCTGGGCATTTGCTGCGTCATCAATTCATACGAATATGACCGCTCCGGCGCGACCATTATTCTTTTCGGAGAATGGGTCCGCGGACTGTTCACCTTCGATCCGAATGCCTGGCAGCTGATCCTGCAGGTTCCTGACTGGCAGAAGTGGCATATCTTCACCGGACTGATGATCTTCCTGATCGTTCCGTTCACAAGATTGATTCACATTTGGAGCGGCTACTTCACTCCGTTCTATCTGCTGAGACCTCATCAGATCATGAGAACAAACGGCAAGCCGATGAAGTAATCCGTCTCTTCCCTGAAAATCCCGCGTAAATCAGCGCGGGATTTTCTTTTGCCAAAAAGAAGCGCTGAGACGCTCATGAAAGGTCGGTCATTGCTGCGGCCTGAACACACACCAAAATAAGTAAATTCATTAATAGTTTTCTGGTGTGGTCTTTTTAACATAATTAATTATTTTATTTTGATTATTCAATGCGTTAAGAGTAATTTACTTTCATAGATAAATAATGAATTCACACCGAGAATTGAAGGACACATATAGAAATGATTTTCCGCTGTATTTTCACAATCCGGGGTCTAATATAAGCGCTAACGGTTGGCTAGATAAGCAAAAGCCCTTATCATTCAAGTTTGATATTAAAAGGAATAAATATGAAAAAACAAATTCTTGCAGCACTGCTCTTCGGTGCATTAGCCACACAGATTCCGGCACAGGCTGCCGGCGGTTTCCAGGGCCCGGGCGCAGCTCAGGTGGTTTCGACTGCCCAGCTCAAATCTCTGCCTGATGACGCCTATGCGATCATTGAAGGCTCCATCGTACGCAACATCCGCGGCGATCATTATGAATTCAAAGATGCTTCCGGCACCATCGATGTCGAAATCGACCACAAATACTGGAACGGTCAGACTGTCACTCCGAACAACATCGTTCGCCTGACGGTTGAAGTCGACAAAGACCTGATGAAAACTGAATACGATGTGAAGAAACCGATCGAAATTCTGAAGTAATTTAGATTTATCGATTTCGAGCCCGCACGTCTGCGGGCTTTATTTTTGTGCTGCGCCTCGCGTCATGCGCTGACAGAGGGAACAGTAGTATGTCGCGCGCCCGGCCTGAACCGCTCGTTTAATCGGGCGGCCGCACTTCACGCACGGTTCGCCTTCTCTCCCGTATACACAGGCGCTAAGCGTAAAGTATCCTTTCTCGCCTTCAGCCGAAACAAAGTCCCGCAGTGTCGATCCTCCTTCCTGAAGAGAAATTTCAAGAACTTCCCTGACCGCGTTCACGAGCTTTTCGAGGCGCTTCTTTGAAAGAAGATTTGCGGGTACAAACGGATTGATCCCGGCTTTAAAAAGCGATTCCGAGCAGTAAATATTGCCGACTCCGACAACGTGTTTCCCGCTGAGAAGCGCCTCTTTAATCGGGACAGACACTTTAGAAAGCGAGGCAAATAAATCTTTGGCGTTAAAGTCGTCAGAAAAAGGCTCAGGCCCTAATTTTCGTATTTCCGCCATTTCATACGGGTTTTCACTTTCATCGAGCCATACCAGGAATCCAAACCGTCTCGGATCGTGATAACGAACCGTTAGATCTCCGAAATTCAAATCAATATGGTCATGCTTTACGGGCGGCGTTTCCAACGGATTAACCACTCGCATAACGCCGGACATACCTAAATGAGAAACGATGGAACCGTGTTCAAACCTCCAGATAAGGTACTTGCCGCGCCTCTCTATATCCAGAAGCTCCTGTCCTTGAATCAGGTTGGATAAATTCTTAGGGGCGGGCTTTCGAAACCGAGCCTCCCGCACCAATGCGCCGGTAGAGGTTCGTCCCTTAATTCGAGACAAAATACCGCGTCTCGTGATTTCCACTTCAGGAAGTTCAGGCACGCTTCTTCCTTAGCTTGTGGTCTGAGCTCTGCCGAATAACCATGTACGAACTTTTGATGTGCGACGTACCGAACGATCTCGAGAGAGCAAAAATGAAGGCATCTGAATACTATCCAGACGAGCTGAGTCGAGTCTCTTCACTGAAGGGATTCGACGCATCAATAGTTCTTGCTCCTGAGATTTACTCTCTGCCATTTTGCAGCTCCATTGCTTTGCCTTTCGAACAATATAGTCGCTTTTATACCAAATCACACCTAGGGTTTCTATGTAGCAAGTACATATGTACTATATCGATTCATGCGGCTGAAAGCATCGCCCAAGCTTCGCAAAAGCCTCGGCAGAAACCTATTGAATAAGGCAAACTGCTAGAATTCCTTCGAATCATTTGCGGAATTATCATGAAGACCAAGTCTAAAAGCGGAACCTTATATAAAGAGGATATTCTCCAGAGTGTTTTGGAGCTCACTGCTGTCCAGGCAGAGATCCTTTCTTTCATCTTATCGGGGAAAACTTCGGACGCGATAGACTTAAAAGCCTTCTATCCGGTGACTGCCGCAGATATCTCTTTATTAAGAGACATGGAGCCTCAGCTCGCTTTCGAAACACTTCAAAAGGAATCCTCCTCACTCTTTGATCAGTTTGTCATGATTCGCGGCGGGATCGAAGCCGAAAGCGATGAGGATATGGAGTTCTATCGCTGGCTTGGACAGCTTCGTTATTACGAAGACGATAAAGCCGTCGGCTACCTTTTCTCCGACATGGTCAAACTTTACCTTCCGGATATTCTTAAATCTCTTCAGATTCGTGAAAAAAAGTCTTCTCCCATCCAGAGAGAATTAGGGCTGTTTGGTGACGAGTCAGGAAATTAGCCGCTAAGAAAAAAGCTTTTCCTGAAGGGTTCAGCTGTAAATATGCGAAAAAGACCACAATTATTTAAACGAAATCCTTAAAATTTATCGGCAGCCGCTCTGAATATCAACAATCAAAAAACTCTAATCGGGATACTGAAACGGCATATCGAAAAACTCTTCTGGCACATCCCGATATTTATATTTAAATTTCGTACAAATCACCATTGATTTTTGCATCAGAACACGAATCGAAAGCGGGATAAATATTTGCGCATGCAGGCTTTATTCTAGAAAGTTCCTCCCGTTTAATAGTGATCCGCGTTCACTTCTCATATCCAAGAAAAGTACTCGAGCACAGAAAATTTTTATAGTAGAAGCTATATGTGCTATGAATAAAAAGGCACTGAGGACAAGAGGCTGATCGATAAAAAACTAAAAATGAGCACTTCCTATTTAAAAAGTTTTCACCCATTATATTTTTGTTTTATGATCTTGTTCTCTTCATCAACGAAAACGAAAGGAAAACGAGATGAATAAATCTGAACTGATCGATGCCGTTGCCAACACAACCGGCAAAACAAAAGCCGACGTTAAAGCTGTCATTGACGCTGTCATGGAACAAGTGATCAACACTGTCAAAGAAGGCGATGAAATCACACTTATCGGCTTTGGCACATTCAAATCTTCTGTTCGCAAAGCCCATGAAGGCCGCAATCCTTCTACCGGCGAAACAATTCAGATCCCTGCCGCGACACTTAAGTTTGTTCCCGGCAAGCAGTTCAAAGATGCCGTAAACGCTAAGTAATTCGTTTTCGACTTCAATTTAACCCGCTCAATTGAGGGTTAAATAAAAAACGCGTTTTGAAAAATCAATACGCGTTTTTTATTTGTTTTCACGAAGCCCTTCTATCAAGGGCTTCGCTTATTTGTCGTGCAGATTACTTGCCGGCAACAGCAGCTTTTTCTGCGTCTTCCGGTTTCTGTCCGCGCGGAACGATCACGCCTGTCGGCTGTTCAGCAGCGTTGCGTCCGGCGATACGGCCGAATGTAACGATGTCGGCCATAGCGTTGCCGCCGAGGCGGTTGGCACCGTGAACACCGCCTGTGACTTCACCGGCAGCGAAGAGACCCGGGATAACGTGACCCTTCTTATCGAGAACCTGAGCTTCAGTGTTGATTCTCAGACCGCCCATTGTGTGGTGGACAGCCGGAGTCACCTGAACAGCGAACCAGGGGCCTTCTGTCAGAGGACGCGGCATGTCGGCGCGGCCGAATTCAGCGTCTTTCTTGTCAGCCTGGAACTTAGCATACTGTCCCATTGTGGCCTTCAGGTTGGCAGCGTTGATCTTGAGCTTGTCGGCGAGTTCGTCAAGTGTGGCGCCTTCTGTAACGAGGCCCTTCTTGATGTATGTTTCGATCGCTTTCAGGCTCTTGCGAGTGGCTGTATCGAAAACGAGGTAGCCGACTTTGCCGGGCTGTTTGAGCTCAGCAGCGGAAACAACGTCACGAGTCTGCAGTTCGTTGATGAAGCGCTTGCCGTCCTGGTTGACAAGGATAGCGCCGTTACCGCGAACCGCTTCAGTGATCATTTCGCCGTTGTTGGGAACTACGGTCGGATGAGTCTGAATCTGAGTCATGTCGACTGTATCGGCACCGGCTTTTTCACCGAGGATGATACCGTCACCGGTAGCGCCCGGCTGGTTGGTTGTACCAAAGCCATTGAGCTTGGGATTGATCTTTGTCAGCAGTTCCTGATTAGCGCCGAAACCGCCGGAAGCAAGAACAACAGCCTTAGCGTTAATGGTCTTGACACCATTCTTGTCCTTGTACTGAACTCCGACAACCTGGCCGTTCCTAACGATCAGCTTCTCAGCCTTAGCGTTGGTTCTGACGTCAATGCCTTTGTCCTTAGCGGCAGTAGCAAGAGTCTTAACAACGTTGGCTCCGACGAAGCCGCCGCCCGCAGGACGGTGAGAACGCTTGTTAGTGGCACCGGCCATCATACCGACATCAGTCAGGTCTCCGCCGGGCAGAGAGTTGATGAAGTCAACAGAGTATCTGGCGTTGTCGGTAAGAACATGAACGAGGTCAGGATTGTTCAGGTACTTGCCACCCTTCATCGTGTCATTGAAATGGGTTTCGATGGTGTCTTTGATACCGGCCTTTTCCTGCGGTTTGGTTTCAGCAGCGTTCAGACCGCCGGCTGCGCGGTTTGTATTGCCGCCGACAAAGGCCATTTTTTCAAGAACGATGACCTTTTTACCCAGATCATGAGCGGTCACTGCGGCGGAGAGACCGGCACCGCCGGCACCGATAACGACCACATCAGCGTGATCTGCGGCAGCTGCAGGAACAGCAAAAGCGGCAGAAACCACGGAAGCCAGAAGGATTTTTTTCATTTAGATTCACCTCGTTAATGATGTTTTTAGAAAAACAGGCTGATTTTACTCAAAATAACAGTCTGTTACTAGTATTAGCCAGGATCAGCTAACAAATATTATTCATAGATTGACTATTTTTTAGTAATATTTCTCATGCAAAAGAAAATTAATTTCAAATTATCCCTCCAAATCAAAATGTTATGACTAACAAGCAACTTGTTGGAATTTTGAGATATAGGTATAAATCCCTAGAATTATTTCATGATCCTTCTGCATCACGAGTTCTTATAAACATTAACCTTCCGCATTGCCGGGGTGTTCCGGATGACAGTGCTTTATCGGGCCTATACTACGGACATCACACTCCTAGGACACTTATCTATGCGTAAACGTTTAAAGATCGATTCTGAACTGGTGCACCTTGGCAGAGACCTTGATAAGAGTTCAGGTTATGTGAACATTCCGCCATATGAAGGCTCAACAATCCTGCATCATGACATCGCGGATATGAAGAACCGAGTCCGTCTTCAGATGAACGGAGAACCGAGCTTCACATACGGCACAGAAGGCGGCCCGGCTCATCAGGCGTTTTATGAAGCAATGAATCAGCTCGAGGGCGGAGCCGGAACTTGGGCCTACGGCACCGGATTAGCGGGCTGCGTTACTCCGTTCTTTGCCTTCGTCCAGGCCGGCGACCACGTTCTCGTTACCGATTCGGTCTACGGCCCGACCCGAGATTTTTGTGAAACTCTTCTCAAGCGCCTCGGCGTCGAAGTGGAGTTCTATGACCCGCTGATCAGCTCGGGAATTGAAAGGCTCATCCGGCAGAACACTCGGCTCATTTACATGGAGAGCCCGGGCAGTCACACGTTGGAAATGCAGGACGTTCCTGCCATTATTGCCGCCGCGAAGAGAAAAGATGTCATCACAATGATTGACAATACGTACGCCACACCGCTGAACTTCAACCCGCTCAGGCTCGGCGCGGACGTTGTCATTCATGCGGCCACTAAATATATTTGCGGTCACTCCGACGTTCTGATGTCAACCGTCACCTGCAGTGAGAGAACCTGGCCGGAAGTTAAACGTGTGAGCAAAATGCTTGGACAGTACGCGTCCGCTCAAAGCTGCTATCTCGGATTACGCGGCCTGCGCACATTGAAAGTTCGAATGGATGCGATCGGCGCGCATACGCAGGCTGTCGTCGACTGGCTCAGCCAAAGAAAAGAAGTGGAAAGCATTCTTTGGCCCGCCTATCCGAAAGATCCGGGATACGCGATCTATAAGCGCGACTTCTCCGGTCCTATCGGACTCTTTTGCTTTACGTTCAAACCCAATTTCACCGATGAGCAAATCGACAAGTTTCTCGATTCACTGACATTATTCGGTCTCGGCTATTCCTGGGGCGGTTTTGAAAGTCTGATCCTTCGATGCTACGGCAAACGCACTGTAAGAAACCGCACGGATCTGGATCGAATGGTTCGTGTTTATATCGGCCTGGAGGATCCCTCAGATCTGATCGCAGATTTGGAACATGCATTCAGCGCAATTCAGTAGCTGCAGAATGTAAGGCAAAAAACTGAGAAATTTCATTCAGCACAACGTCTCGGATGGGAGAAAGCACCAACGGATTCCACGCCATTGAAAGCGGCAGAGTCGCAGGAGCGTTTTTCAGAGTATGCGCGCTGACATTCGGCGGCATCCACGGATAAAAAGATTCCGGAAGGAATGCGATGCCCTGCCCGCAGCTCACAAATGCCATTTGCCGCGGAGAGGAATCCACTTCGTGCACAATGCGCGGCGTAAATCCGCCCAGCGACTCACAGAAATGAACCAGCCCGTCAAACAGCCGAGGCGCGATTGAGCGGCGGGAGAAGACAAAACTTTCGCCGCTCAGATCCTTGGCTTCAATTTCCCGGTACCGCGCAAGCGATGCTCTTTTCCGAGTACAACAATCGGTTTTTCCATCCGCAGGACCCGCATCTTTAACCTTCGGTCGCTAAGCGAATCAAAAAAAGAAATGCCAATACTGATCGAACCTTCTGTCAGCTCAGTTTCCGTCTGAAACGAATCGATCTCCTTCACAAAAAGGGATATTTTCGGATAGTTGGCTGCCAGCTGACGCTTTAATTTTGGGATAAAGAAAATCATGGCTTCAGCGTTGGCGCCGATGGTCAACACACCGCTTGCGGCTTTTGTCATCTGATTCACGGAGTAGCTTAGAGCCTCCGCCTGGCGCAGAAACTGTTCAACCAGAGGCACCAATACAGCACCCTCCGGCGTGACCCGTACACCTCGAGGCGTGCGCTCAAGCAGCTGTACCTGAAGCCGGTCTTCCAATTCATCGAGCTGAGCGAGCAAAGGCGGCACCGACATATTCGAACGCTTCGCCGCTTTACGGATACTCTTTTCCTGAGTCACGACCGCAAACAGCATCAGCTGACGCATCGTCCTGTAATCAAAGCGTGTCTGCATAAAATTCAAAAATTCTGTGTTAAATATTTAGTATCACTCTTGAGTTTTAATAAATCATTTCTTTTTACACTTTTCAAATAATAAATTAAAGGAAAAGAAATGGATTCAACAAACCTGATGCTTTATTTTCTGGTTGTTTTAGTCACCTGCATCACTCCCGGAGCAGGCGTTCTCTATACCCTTCAGAACGCTGTAATGTACGGAAAAAGCAGAGCATTCTGCTCTCCCACGGGTGTCGCCTTGGGCAACTTGATCATGAGCATTATCGCGGCGACCGGTTTAGGCGCGGTAATTACCAGTTCTCCCAAGCTCTTTGCCGGACTGCAGATCGCGGGCTGCCTTCTCATGATCTATTTTGGTTATAAAAGCTGGGTTGCACCGCCCCACAGTCTCTCTCAACGGATTGAAAGCTTTAAAGACCCCAGTCCCTCCAAAGCACGCTTTAAGATTTTCTCGAGCGCAGCGCTGCTGCAGCTCACGAACCCGATGCTGATTATTTTCCTGCTGTCTCTGATGCCGCAGTTTGTCAGTCATACGAGCTCCTATGCCTTGCAGCTGACGGTACTGATCAGCATCTTTGTTGTTACCTGCTGGCTGGTTCATATTATTTACAGCTACAGCGCGGCGTATGCGGCTGGCCGCTGGATGAATGAAAAGTTTTCCAAAATCGTAAATAGAACTGGAGCCGTACTTTTCTGGCTGATTTCCGCCTCAGTGCTGGTAAAGCTTTACGCTGTCTAGCAACAAATAGAAACTCAAAATGAGTGCCGTATCGATATGGTAGTAGAAATACCTAGTTGTTTGTGCTAGTATTTGTCCGTGGCAATTAAATATTGTCACTTCTCCTTGGGATTTGAGGTTGGTGATGGAATCTCCGGGGGATCTCCGAAGTTCGTTCAGAACGACCGATCCTCCACCATCACATTTAGACTGGCGCTTGAATTTATTTTTCAAGCGCTTTTTTTTGCCTGAAAACAGCAGACTCAGTTTCCGAATTGAGCCGTATCGGCATGTCTCTCAGCGCCTCTTTAGTATCATTGTTAAAAACCTGTGAAATCTAATATACCTGTCAGAGATCAAATGCCGAGCGCACTTCCCGGTTTGAAGGAACCATTTATTCAAAAACTCGATGAACAACGCATCCGAGTACGCAAGCTGCCGGCAATTCTGATGCCCACATACTTTGCCTCAGGTTCTTCTCCGTACTCTGCACAGGCGGCAGCGCAGGATACTCAGACGAGTCTTGAGCGCTCGCTCTCAGAAGTCCTCTCTCTTTGTGACAGTGATGAAGTCAAGGACCATGAATCGTATTTGACCGTAACTGCTCGAGGCGACCCGGTACTTCTCAATCATAAAAGTGACGGCACGCTCAGCCATATGCATCTGCGGCTTGCGCACCTGAGAAAAAAGTATGCCGCATCACTCAGCACGCAAGATGCGGAAGACTTTATCCGTGAGATAGTCGGGATCCAGGAAGAGTTTGCGGCCCTAGATCTGCAGCTGATCCTGAAACGGATCAATGAACAGAGAAAAAGCACCGGTTTTGAGGAACTGACCCGTAAGGATCTGGATACCGTTCTTCCTCTTGTCCCGTATTTTCAGACGTCTTTTGTTGAACATATCCTCCAAAACTACTCTTCTGAAACCATTAGGAGTTTTTATCGGATGCTCTCGGCCGCATGTCCTCATCAGCGCAGCTCAGAACGATTAACCGACATTCTGCTCAGACGCTATGACAAATTCTTCTCAAGCCGCATGAGGCAGGCGCTGAGACAGTTTAAGGCTCTCATCAAATATATCGGCCGGGAATCTCGGCTTGGCAACACAGAAACCGTCTCCGAAGGATTTCAGCTGGCCGCCAAAACCGCATCTTCCTTCTCGCAGTTCAAAGCCTTTTGTCTTGACGACAGTTTCACGCTCAACCCTCTTGATGAATGCTTTTTTATTTGGCAGCAGGAAAAACACAAGATTCTTCCCTCATTCTTAAAAGCCTATGCAGGCGAACTGACAGAGATCATCTCCCGTTCCGAGATCGCACGGGAAAACGTCAACCTTGGCGCCGAAACTTCCTTTGAAGAATCGAGCTTTACTACTCGCGGCGGCTCTGAAATTAAGTTGTCCGAGACAGAACTCTCCTATGACGGGAAAAACTATCTCTTAGCGGAAATAGATTCTCTCTTTTACTGTGCCTCAAACTTCAAAGCCGATCAAAACGCCCCCTCCTGCAGGTTCAGACATTGGGGATTTCGCATGTCTAACGGAGAGGAAGTCCGCTTTGCTTTCGATGAGGAAAGCGAATGGCAGAGCTTCATTTATGTCTTCAGGAACATTGCGATGCTTGCCCGCATAAAAAAGTTTAGCGAGCTTCTTAAGGAAGGCGGTACCTTAAAATTCATGCAGTGCCGAATTTCTAATTTAGGCGTTGAATTCCCTCAGAAGGAACAGTTCTGGGGGCGGAAGTCTTTTAATTTCTATCCCTGGAAAGATATCCTGATCGAATTTTTCTCTCAGGAATGTATCCTTCACGGAGGCCCTCAGAAAGCCTACATCAATCTATGGAACGAACCATACATTACCGACATTGCTTCGATGCTTCGCGCCCAAAAGACGTCGCATTTTGATCGCCTGTCAGCGCAAAATCCGATTTTTCTGATCAAGAGAGATACCTCATGGAGTTAAAACCTCAGAATCGCAGCGGCTTTCAGGAAATAGCCGACATGATCCCCAATCTCTCCTTTCATCAGTCGGAGCTCGAGGTGCGCTCGGAAGAGACCCTGCCTCCTATAACCGGGAATGCGCCGGTTATGGGTCTGCCGGTAAGAAGTCAAACGCTGTCCAAAGCATTTATTTGGGATTCATTCGAACTGGAGTATTACGTTCGACCCATACAGGAAAAGCCCTTCAAAGAGTCTTTGGATTACCGCAGCGCCCTTTTTGTCTTTTCACGCGACCGCAAGAGCCATCCCGGTGATCCGATTTTAATTTCTGCGGTATTCGAAGACCCGGAGACGGAGATCCCATGTCTTGTCACTTTCACCGCTGAAGCCACGATATTCAATAAGAGCGTCAAAGGTCTTTTTAAGGAAGAAGATGCACTTGCCGCGCTTTTTAGTGAAGTGACTAAGGCGCTTAATCCGGAAGGTCTTCCGGAAACTGCCGGCGAAACATACATTCAGCATCCTTTGTCATTTCATCGCACACCTCAGGGCGCCGAACCAATAAAAAGCAAATCCGGGAAAAAATCCTCTGCGGCCTTTTGGATGGCCGTCCTAATCGGATTATTCATTATCCTTGCCACTGCTCTTTCTTTAAACGACTAATCGAGTTTTAACAATTTAATAAAAAAAGAATCGCTGGATTAATTGCTCATATTGAGTCAGTGGTAAATAGACATAATTAGTGGGATTCTGTCGCGCATCCTCCCGATTTTTCTATTCAGACGAATTCGGAGTCGCTCGTCGAAAAGCAAATGCTTATTCCGTAATTTTGCTTAATAATTAACGAAATAGGACAACAAAGCAATATTGGTATAGAATCCTCCTTTCGTTTAACCCAAAATTAGAAGATCATGGAAGAACTCCCAAAACAAGCTGTTAAAGAACAGCAGAAAGAAGAAACAACAATGGTTCTGTGCAGCCTGCTGAAGGAAGGCGACACATTAACCAAGAGCCATCTTTCTGATGTGATTTATGAACAATTCGGGCTGCCTAAAAAATTCTGTAAAGAAATCGTTGAGCTCTTCTTTCAGGAGTCTCTCGAATGCTTAGCTCGAGGCGAGGACTTAAAGCTTTCAAATTTTGGCGTGTTCTCAATTAAGAAGAAGAACGAGCGTCCGGGCCGCAATCCTAAGTCCGGTGAGGCTGCCGTTATCAAAGCTCGTCAAGTCGTTTCCTTCCACCCGAGCGGTCAGCTTCGTAATGAAGTCGTAGAAGGCCGTAAACATGACGCCATTCTTCAGTCCTCGATAGAAAAAGTGCTTTAATCTTTATTTTTAAAGTCTCAAGACCGACATCGTTCGGTCTTTTTTTTGTCTTTAAGTTTTAACTCATCTAAATAAATCTCATTCTCATTTTGCTGGAGTAATCCCTTACTCGTATCAATCGATCAAAAAACAGCTTTCGTTATTCGTAAATGATAATAATTATAATTTTCAATATTGTTTATTCTCGATCTACATATCAGTTAGTTCAAGGAATTCATATGAAAATTAAATCACTCATTGCCTCAATCCTCATTCTTGCGGCTTCTGCCGTCTCGGCAGCCGCGCCTCAGATTAAAGAACTCAACATCTCCTACGTTAAACCTCCTTTTGTACTTCAGCTTCTCGTCATGAAAGACCGTCAGATGCTTGAAAAAGAATTTGAAAAGGAAGGGATCAAAGTCAACTGGCACAACATGGGGACGAGTCCGGAAGCGGCCCGCGCAATGGGTGCCGGAAGTCTTGATATCGCCGGCAATATGAACACTGCGGCTGTACTCATGCTGAATTCAGAGGGTCTGCCTGTGCGCATTCTGACAGGCACTGCTCATCCAACCTCAAACTTTGCCATTGTGTCCAAACCCGGTACGCATCTGACAATTAAAGATCTAAAAGGTAAACAGGTAGTCGGCCCCAAAGGAACTTTCCTGCATCAGCTTCTTGTCGCCGCGTTAGAGAAAGAAGGACTCAAAGAAAGTGACGTGCAGTTTATCAACATGGGAATTCCAAAAGCTTTAAGCGCCATTATGGCCGGTCGGGCTGACGCAGCGCTTGTCGCAAGCAGCGCGCTTATCAAAGCGAACAAGTCCGGAGCCGAGACAATCGTAAACGCCGACGGACTGGTTGAGCCCACGCTTGTCATGACCACCACTCAGAAATTTGCCGAAGAACACCCAGATATCGTCAAACGCGTCAGCAAAGTCTATAAGGAAGCGCTTCAGTGGATGAAAAACAACCCGGATCAAACCGCAGAAATGGGCGCTAAAGAGCACGGAATTTCTGTTGAGAACGCTAAGACTCTCATTGAACGAAGCCACTACTTTGACAAGATGACTCAGAAAGATGTGAACGATCTCAGAGTCAACGAGAAATTTCTCAAGGATAACGGGATGATGAGAAATCCTGTAAAAGTCGAGGAATTAGTCCTTCCGCTTGCTTTCGAATAACAGTTCTACTTTAGGAGTTTTAAATGACCAATGCTGAAGAAATTCGCGTGACAGAAAATGGCGGAAAGACCATCACCGTTATCACGCTTAACGACTGTGAAACCTATCATGGACTAAAGCGCTGCGGTGGTCTTGCCCTTTGCTTTCGCATGATGAAATATGCGCTTGATCGACTGGTGCCTGAAGGTGAAGTGGCTCAGCGCAAACTTATCACTCTAAAAACAGCTTTCCCCGGCCCCGGTATTACGGATTCAGCAGAACTTATCGGGCGCTGTGTAACCCGAAACCGTTTCATGGCTTTACCCTCAGAAGACATCTGTGCACCGGAATGCATCTTTGGAAAGCTGTATTTCGAAATCGGTTACGGAAATAAAGTCATGAAGCTGACTGCTGTCGACGGCATTGTGTCTCCGGATTTCTTAGCCGCCGGCCGTAAATTCTATACAGGCACTGCCAATGAGAAAGAAACCGAGACTTGGATCGATTTTAAGGGCAGGCTCTATGACGCGGTACTCTCATCCAACGTAGAGAATCTGTTCAAGATCGAGTACTGATCAGACAGCAAAACCGCCGGCATCTGAAAGCGGTACTCTTATTCAAGCTCCTGCAGTTACAGGGGCTTTACTACTTTTACCGCTCGAATTATCAGTGATACCGTTCGAATCATTGAGAAGACTCAAGAGATCAGATCCTCCTAAGTATGAAGAAAAGACCACAAGAACCTCTTCGACTTGTGGTCTTTTTCGCATATTTTCTTTTCTACGGTGCAGCGTTGAGCATCAGACCGAAGAATTTGTGGTCAAAAGCACATATTTTTAAATACTCCTTTAAATGGGATGGTAGCACACCCATTATCCCTAAATAAATCCTGCTTCCAGCAAAAAATTACCCTTTTTATCCCGACTTTTCCTTGATTTTTAAAACGATTTCGCGGTACAACCCGTGAGTACCAAGCCTTTAGCCGATTTTATATTTTAGCGACTTCGTAGTTCAACGATTCATCGGATTTTAAAGCTTCTTCCAAGTTTCCTAACTAAAGAGCCGTGACTCTCAAGACGCGTCAGGGGCTCCAAGCCGCACGATTTCCAGATGTCATTGGCAATTTCCAGAAGAGGTTTGTACTCTCCGGAGGACGTGCTCCCTTCAGAGTTTTCAACCACACACTGATATAGCTGACTTTTACTTTTTCTTAATGCATTCAAGGGGGAGACGCTGAGCGCATTGAGGGCTTCTACAACCTGCCTTACAGAGTATTTCAAGGCATCCTCTTTCAGCTGTTTCTGCATTAAACGAGTCAGGACAAGGCTGATATAGCACAGTACAAAATGACCCCGTATATGCTTGGTTGTCCATACGTAGACCGGCCTGGCTTCAATCGCCGTTTTTAACACTCTAAAGTTATCCTCGATTCTCCAGAGTTGTCGAAGCAGTGCATAAATGACGCTCGAATCTTGATCTTCGATATTGGTCAGCAAGGCCGTGTAACCGCACCATTTAAGACGCTTGGTGTAAAGCGTTTCATTAAATTGAACTTCTTTAAGCTCTGATTTAATAAAACTCTTATAGCCGTTGCGATTAGCTGCCTGGACAGCTTTCGCTCCTTTTCGTACGAGTTCTTTCGCACGTGTTGTCTTTTTTCT
>NZ_CALPCV010000010.1:0-80587 GCF_943193095.1 Parasutterella muris
CAGCGCCCGCTCTTATCGGTCGTCGATAAATTTTTAAAGAACTTTGTTTTCGCTGTCGTGTTGATCAGCGAGGATGCGAATTATGAAGATGATTTTTTGGGTTGTCAAATCTTCAAGCGAAAAAAATTTTCTTTTCAGATCCGGTATATTTAATTTATTACAGATAATCAAATAGTTATATCAGTTGTATACTTTTATTTCAGTCTTATTTTCTTTACGAACTCTCCATTAAATCCGCTTTTTTATTTTTTCGGACATTCAACCGGCGTTTGAGTAACCGCAGCTATTCAAGATTGCTCTTAGAACTTAATAGCATCACCCTAATAAAAACTGCATATATTCATAAGGTTATTTATTTTTATTACTGTTATCCAAACCTTAATATTTCTTCCGAGTTGCTTGGTGACCGCAAAGTCTTTCCCTTCCTGTCTATTTTCAAAAAGCGATATAAATCGCTTGTAAAAAGAAAAACCTCCGAATCATTTCAGCGACCGGAGGTTCTTTTGTCTAGGCTGCAGACAGCGGCTTAATTTTTCGGCTCATTGCCAAAAAACGGAGCTGCAGCCTTCAGATAAACGAACATCGAATAAAGCGTGAGAACCGTTGCGATGTAAATCAGCACTGTGCCGATAAAGTAAATATCAACTCCTGCGATGTCATCGAAATATAAAAGCATCGGAATTGAGACCATTTGGGCAATCGCTTTGATCTTGCCAAACCAGTTGACCTTGACTTTGCCCGATTCTCCGACGCGCGCCATCCACTCGCGGAGCGCTGAAACAGTAATTTCGCGGCCAATAATCACCAGGGCGACCAGCATGTCTACTCGCCCGAAGTTCAGCAAAACAATCAGCGCCGCGCTCACCATCAGTTTGTCTGCGACCGGATCCAAGAATGCGCCCAGCTGCGTTCCCATCCCGTATTTACGGGCAATATAGCCGTCAAGTGCGTCAGTAATGGCTGCGACGATAAAAAATATGCAGCCGATGAGATTTTGATGCTGAATAGATAAAATCGTTGTCGGAACCATAAACACGCCGACAATCAGCGGAATAAGCGCGATTCTGGTCCAGGTAAGGACCATCGGAATGTTGATTCTGACTTTTTTAGGAGATGTGTTCATGAAGCTGAGCGTAAATTTGAGTTGCAATAGTTCGGGAGATGCCTTCCACAGATGCAATGTCTTCTATCGAAGCATTTGAAAGCACTTTCAAACTTCCAAACCGCTCCAACAGCTTCTGCCTTCTCTTTGGCCCGACGCCTTCCAAATCCTCGATTCTAGAATAATTTCTCACCTTTGCACGTTTTGCACGCATACCTGTGATCGCGAAACGGTGTGCCTCATCGCGAATCTGTGCAATAAGCATTAGGGCCGCGGACTCCGGTCCGAGCTTTAACGGCTCTCGATCCGGATCGGGAAAAACCAGTTCCTCCAGACCGACTTTGCGGCCTTCGCCTTTGGCAACGCCGACAATCACACTCTTGTCTAAGCCCAACTCGTCAAACACTTCACAGGCCATTTTGACTTGCCCTCGACCGCCGTCAACCAGCACAATCGTCGGAAGCTGAGCCTCTCCGTTGGCCACCCTCTGATAGCGGCGTGTCAGGACCTGCCTCATAGCTGCATAGTCGTCCCCGGCTTTTACATCATGAATATTGAAGCGGCGATACTGCGAACTGTCCATCTTATTGTTGGCAAACACTACGCAGGAGGCCTGTGTCGCCTCTCCGGACGTATGACTGATGTCAAAACACTCCACACGGAAGTCTCCATAATCGGATTCCGGAATATTCAGATCAAGCTCCCGCACCAGAGCGTCAATCCGTCTCTTCTGACTGCCCTCTTGGACTAATCTCCGTACCACAGCCATTCTCGCATTCTTAACCGCAAGTTCGAGCCATTTTCTGCGGACATTCTGCGGCTTGCGAACCACTGTAACTTTTCTTCCGGCTAAAGCCGCAAGTTCTGCTTCAATGGCTTCGTTCTTCTCCTCGAGATTGACAATAATGACCGGAGGAACTTCCATGTGTGAATAGTGCTGCACGATGAAAGCCTCCAGAATTTCTTCTCTGGAAGGAAGTTCCGTCTTTCCGTTAAGCGACGGGAAAGACGCTTTGTCTCCGAGATGCCGGCCTCCGCGAACCATCGCAAGATTGACGCAGACCTCCCCTTCCGAAATCACGACCGCAATGATGTCCGCGTTCGAATCCGGAGAAGCCTCCATGGACTGCTGATGGACAACCGACGAAATGGCCGCGAGATGATCCCGCATGACAGCGGCTTTCTCAAACTCAAGCTTTTCGGAGTACTCGTTCATACGGCGCCTGAGATCGTTCTGCACCTTTTCAGAATCTCCGCTGAGAAATTCTTTAGCAATCTGCACAGAGTGCGCGTAGTCCTGAGGCGAAATCTCTCTTGTGCAGCCGCCGCTGCAGCGGCCGATCTGATACAAAAGGCACGGACGAGAGCGGTTCTTAAAGACAGAATCCTCACAGGTTCTCAGCTGGAAAATCTTCTGCAGAAGAACCATCGTGTCCTTCGCTGCATTCGCATTCGGGTACGGACCGAAATAGGAATTCTTTTTATCCAGCATCCCCCGATAATACGAAAGCCTCGGATATTCCTGAGCACTGAGCTTCAAATACGGATAACTCTTGTCATCCCTAAATAAAATGTTGAAGCGCGGATCCTGTGTCTTGATCAGATTCGATTCGAGAATTAACGCTTCCGCCTCGCTATTGACCACGGTAATCTGCGCGTCGGCAATCAGGCTGACCATAACAGCCGTGCGGGGAGCCAAAGTCTTCTGAAAGTAACTCGACACGCGCTTCTTTAAATCTCGTGCTTTACCGACATACAAAAGATTGCCGGCTGCGTCAAAATACCGATAAACACCGGGAAGATGCGGAAGGGTTTTTAAAAAGGAAGCCGAGTCAAACTTTTTCGGCGTCTCATTTGTAGAAATGCCCTCTGCCGCCTGTTCTGACTTCTCGTTCTGCTGCTCCATAGTTCGGTCTCGTTTGATATGTCTGAGAATTATAGACAGCCTGTGTCAGCAGCCGTCTTTAATTACAAAGAGTTACCCGATATATGCACTCTGAAGCGCCGACCTCATTCTTCGCTCCGCGTCAAAAAATCCGATGAACGTCCTTACAATGCCTGTATTCAAATTTTTTTTAAAACCCATGCTGAATATTGATCTTTTCTGCGACGTCATTGATAACTTCGGCGATGCGGGCGTCTGCTGGCGCTTAGCTCGTCTTCTGACAAAAGAAAAAGGGGGCCGCGTCCGACTCTTTATCAATCGCCCTGAAACACTGCAGGCTCTTGCCCCAAACCTAAACAGCTCAAATCTTCCTCAGACACTCGGCAATATTGCCGTCATGCACTGGGATGAATGTCTGAAGTGCACCCCGGGAGACGTCGTGATCGAAACGTTCGGCTGCCGGCTGCCCGATGAATTCGAAAAGAAAATCGCGGCAAAAAGCCCTCAGCCGCTATGGATCAACCTGGAATACCTCTCGGCCGAAGATTGGGTGGAAGGATGCCACTGTCTGCCTTCGCCTCATCCGTCTCTTTCTGTGCAGAAGTACTTCTTCTTCCCGGGCGTCACGAAAAAAACCGGCGGCATTATGATTGAAAATGATCTTCTCACCGCTCAGAATGCCTTTGAGCAGCATCGCAGTGAATTCCTGCAAAATCTCGGGCTGCAGCAATCCGTATTCACGGTATTCGTTTTCTGTTATCCGGAGGCGCCGCTTGAGCATTTTTATGAAGCGCTCAGCAAAGACGCGCGTGAAGTCAATGTCCTGATACCTAAAAGCGCGGCAGCGGATAAGTGGCTGAAACTTTGCGAAGACAATCTCTCTGAAACCATACATACCAGAGTCCTTCCGATGGTCCCGCAGGAAAATTTCGATCAGCTGCTCTGGTGCGCCGACAGTCTGATTATCCGAGGAGAAGACTCCTTTGTGAGAGCCCAGCTCGCGGCTAAGCCGTTTATATGGAATATCTATCCTCAGACGGAATCCACACATATCAAGAAATTGAAAGCATTTGCTTCAAGACTGACATCGAGCTACGGTGAGCTTCAGCCCCTGTGGCTTGAGATGAATATTGCGTGGAACGAAAGACCTGAGGAGATTCCAAGACTGTGGCCTCAATGGAGAAACAGTACTGAAGAACTTTCAATATGCTCACAGTCTTGGAGAAATGATCTCCTCGCAATTGGATCTCTTAGTGAAAATCTGTGCAAATTTATTGAATTAAAGCTAAAATAGTCAACTTGAAAAAAATTTTGTTCGCCCCTGTTTGCATCGGCGAGAACGTTAACTTTTAATCTAGTGAAAGAATTATGAAGACAGCACAAGAACTTCGCGTCGGCAACGTCGTGATGATTAACAACAATCCGATGGTTGTTTTGAAGTCCGAATACAGCAAGGGCGGCCGCGGTGCCTCCACCGTTAAGCTCAAAATGAAGAACCTTCTCTCTAACGGCGGTACAGAAACTGTTTATCGCGCTGATGACCGTTTCGAAGACATCATCCTCGATAAGAAGGAAGTTTCTTATTCCTACTTCGGTGATCCTCTGTATGTTTGGATGGACGAAGAATACAACCAGTACGAAGTTGAAGCAGAAGTCATGGAAGACGTCCTCAAGTATCTTGAAGACGGCATGAAGGCTGAAGTCGTTCTTTACAACGGCCGCGCCATCTCCATCGAACTGCCGACAATCCTCGTTCGCGAAGTTGTTTATACAGAACCCGCAGTTAAGGGTGACACTTCCGGCAAGGTCATGAAGCCCGCTAAGCTCGCCACCGGCCACATCATCCAGGTTCCGGCTTTCGTGAACACCGGCGACAAGATTGAAATCGATACAAGAACAGACGAATACCGCAGCCGCGTTATGTAATTTGTTCTGATCGTACGATCAGCAGGCCTCCGCAGTGCGGAGGCTTTTCTTTCTCTTGAATATCAGGGCCGGAGCTGGGCTAAAATTATTAACTTGTCTCTATAACTTCTCAAAAAATACTAATGGAACCTTTTGCCGCAGGCTGGCTCTCCATATTGCCGCCAATTATCGCGATTATTCTGGCTCTGATCACTAAGGAAGTGTTTTCTTCCCTTCTGATCGGCATTTTCTCGGGGGCCTGCATTTATACGTTCGGTTCGGGCGTTCCCGATCCCCTCATCAAAATGCTGGATGTCACCTTTTCCCTCATGGGCGAAAAAGTCGATTTCCAGATCCTGCTTTTCTGTACGCTCCTCGGTGCGCTTGTCTATGTTCTCAACATGTCGGGCGGCACTAAGAAATACGGAGAAATCGCACGCAAAAAGATTAAAAGCAGAGAAACCTCCGTACTCTCAACGTGCGCCCTGAGTTTCTTTATTTTTATCGATGACTACTTCAACTGCTTGACAGTCGGCACCGTCATGAAGCCGCTCACCGATTCCTATAAGGTCTCGAGAGAAAAGCTCGCCTACATCATTGACTCAACCGCCGCGCCGATGTGCATTATCGCTCCGGTCTCATCCTGGGCGGCCGCCGTCGGAAGCTCTTTGAAATCAACCGGTGCTTTCCAAAGCGATTTCCAGGCATTTGTCTCCACGATCCCATACAACTTCTACGCGATCTTCTGCCTGCTGCTCGTGATCTACCTCTGCTGGACCAACAGAGATTTCGGCCCGATGAAGCTCGCAGAAGAAAACGCGCTCTCCAAAAACGTGGCCGAAGAGCAGAAGGTAAATATCGACCGCAGCAAACATGCCCAAAGCGAAAAAGGCACGATTTGGGATATGCTGGTTCCTCTTATTGCGCTTGTCGTTTTTGCCGTACTCGCTTTCCTTTATGACGGCGGCTACTGGGGCAAAGATCCGCAGTACCACACTATGATCGCAGCGCTCGGCAACTGCACCGCTTCCAAAGCGCTGGTCTGGGCCTCTTTCGGCGCGCTTGCCGTCGCTTTCTTAATGTACATCCCGCGTCGTGTGGTTACGTTCCATGACTTCATGGAAGGCACAATCGAAGGCATGAAGCTCATGCTGCCCGCAAACGTGATCCTCGTTCTTGCCTGGACACTCTCGGGTGTCTGCCGCGATCTGCTCCTCACTCAGAATTTCGTACAGGCTTTCGTTGCCGGCGGCTCCGGTTTCGATATCTTCCTGCCTGCTGCGATCTTCTTAATCGCTGCCTTCCTTAGCTTCTCCACCGGAACCGCTTGGGGCACTTTCGGCATTCTGATTCCGATCGCGGTTCCCGTCGCTGCCGCTGTCGATCCCTCGCTCACGATCGTCTGCCTCTCCGCTACGCTGGCAGGTTCCGTTTTCGGCGACCACTGCTCTCCAATCTCCGATACGACGATTCTGTCAAGTGCGGGAAGCGGCTGCAGTCATATTTCACACGTCACAACGCAGCTGCCCTACGCGTGGTTCATTGCCTGCTGCTGTTTCGTCGGCTACATTGTTGCAGGCTTTACAAAGGGAAGCTGGGTCCTCAGTTTCGGCGCAACGGCCGCATGCTTTGTCCTCTTCCTCGCCTTTATGTGGAAGCGAAGCTTTAATGTCAAAGCCTACGCAGCGCAAATTCACAGCGATGTCAGAGTAAGCTGATTACCTGCTCTAAGTAAACGCCCGCAAGGGCGTTTACTTTTTATATAAGCCGATCCGCTACAATGGTCGGAAAGATAAATTTAATGAGAAGAAATGAGCAAACAGCCTGTAAAAGGAAGACCGATTGATTTTTCCGACAAAAGGTCAGAACCGTTCACATCGTATCGTCTGAAAGAAAAATGCCGAGTGCTAATCTTTAGCTATCTGAAGGATGAAAAAGCTCAGCAGATCATTGCTAACCTTGAGTATCTCGGAAGCAGAAAACTCGATGAAATCCACGAACACGAGACTGGCATGGGTACCTCGTTCTTCTCAACAGAAGTCGAAAAGATGTGGGTGAAACCGGAAATTCTCCTGCCGCTTCCGGAAGTTTCAGAGGTGCTCGCAGAGGTCGCCGTTAAGACCGGACAAGGATTTGATCTTCCGATTTTTGCGGCCTCGCCTAACGGAGCCGGTTTCGTTGCCGTACTTCTCTCCCCGGATTGCTTTGAACTCAATCCGGAAGGACCGGAAACCTGTCGGATTCAATAGAAAAGTACGGACTAATTCGCTCTCGGGTGAGCTCGGCGCCACTCCCAGGGTCGTTCGGGATTAGGATCCTGCCAAAGACCGAGCTTCTCTCTTCTCGCCGCAGATTCCGCATCTCGGTACGCCATCCGATCAGAACTCATCATATCCTTCACATACGGCGTATAAACCCAAGCATATCCGTCTCTAACCTGGGCATAGTTCAGATCGTTCCCATCGGTCATAAGCTTGCCGACCAAGCGTCCGTACTGATCTTTCTCGCGGTAAGCAACTTCTGCTTTAAATCCGTTCATTTTCAGCATGCGGTAGAGGTTGTCGCGGCTTTTGTTTCCATAAGGCATCTTGCCCTCCGGAGCGTCTATGCCAAGCAGTCTCACACGCTCTTCGCGCCCGTTGGAAGTCTTGATGTAAACCGTATCGCCATCCGGAACACGCGTCACGGTCGCGTGAATTAACTTAAAGCCTTCCTTATCGACTTGCTGAACCTGCTCACCCGGGCGATTCAGCTCGATCGTCTGAGTCTCTCCCGGACCATACACGCCTTTGATGAGAGCGACGACAACCGCAAAAACACCAACAGCGAGATAAACACTGCGCTTAAAGTTGTCCGGCTTGAATTTCTGCATGGTTCCTCTCCGATGCGTTGATACTGTTTAACGTGATACTCGGCTCAGTTTAACGAAAACAAAAAAATACCGACACGAACAGGACTGTTTTTGAGCTTCTTCCTGCCAAGTGCCGGTATGTGTTTTGTTCAAAGCTACGGACGCCTGAGAATAAATTCGGGATAAAGCGCCTTCAGCTCATCCAGAGCCTGCGGATTCGGATAGTGCGCGCCGACGCGCTCCAACACTTCCTCTTCGGGAAGCTCTCTCGGCTGGCGATAAATCTGAAGCGCAAATGTGCGCACGCCGGCCTCCTTCAATTCCTTCACAAGTTTGACGATCTGTGCTTCACTGAGATAATCAGGATGCGCTGTCGTGCGTGTCTCCAGAGCGACTCCGGAAGCAAGCAACAGGGAAAGTGATTTTCTGACTTTCTGCGCCGAACCTTTTCTTCCGACAACTCTGTCATAGGTCTCTTCTTCGGACAGAGGCGCTTTGATGTCAAGGCCGACCCAGTCCAAATACGGGAGAATCTCTGCTAGGCGCGCCGGATACATCCCACCGGTGTGCAGTCCGACTTTATAGCCGAGTGCTTTGACCCTCTTCACCGCGTCAGCGAGCGCGGGATCAACACAGGGCTCTCCCCCGCTGAACACAAAACCGTCAATCAGCCCTTTTCGGCGCGAAAGAAACCGCTCAATGTAAGCCCAGCTCACCTGATCGGTCTCTGCGTCCGGCCGACGACTTTGAAGTTCTTTGTTCTGACAGTAGACGCAACGCCAGGGACAGCCCTGAATAAATGCGACAGCCGCCAGGCTTCCGGGAAAATCAATCGTTGTGAAGCGGACCAGTCCGCCGACGACTAACGCTTCAGCCGGTTTGCTGCTGACTTCCTCAATTTCGATGATTTCCCTCTTTTTTTCTGACATCTTCTGGCCTTTAAAAAAGCCTCCGATCATGCGGAGGCTTCGTACTGAACGACAAGTGGTTAAGGATTACTTACCACAGCCGCACTTGCTTTCAACAAAGTACTTGCGTTCGGCGAATTCGCCCTGCTTGCCAATGTTGAAGGAAGATGTAGGACGGTGATAACCCATCACGCGTGTCCAGATTTCGCATTTTGTGCGTTCTTCGTCTTTCAGTGTGATTTCCTGTTCTTTTGCTTTTTCATCCATTTTGCTGCTCCTGTCAAAGTCAATAAATCTGTGTATTAAGAGGCCTAGGCCATTTCCTGCTTCTTCTTTGCGATCAGTTCGGCGTCGCACTTCGGACAGAACTCATGGTTGCCCGGGATATAGCCGTGTTTCGGACATACCGAGAAGGTCGGCGTAATCGTAATGTACGGAAGACGGAAATTCGTCAGCGCGCGGCGAACGATATCGCTGCAGAGCTCGGGACTCGAAATCGCTTCGTTCATGTAAAGGTGAAGCACTGTACCGCCAGTGTACTTCTTCTGCAAATCTTCCTGCATTTCGAGCGCTTCGAACGGATCGTCCGTGTAGCTTACCGGCAGCTGAGAGCTGTTGGTATAGTAGGGATGATCCGGCGTGCCTGCCTGAAGGATCTTGGGGAAGCGCTTCTTGTCTTCCTTGGCAAAACGATAAGTCGTGCCCTCGGCCGGTGTTGCTTCAAGATTATACATATGGCCGGTTTCTTCCTGGAACATGACCATCTTTTCACGGATATGGTCAAGTACACGCGCTGCAAAATCGTGACCCGCTTCCGTTGTGATGTCTTCCTTATCCTGTGTGAAGTTGCGGATCATTTCATTCATACCGTTGACACCGATCGTCGAGAAATGATTGCGCAGCGTTCCGAGATAACGTCTTGTATACGGGAAGAGCCCCTGATCCATGTGTCTCTGAATAACCTTGCGCTTGATTTCAAGGCTGTTGCGGGCTAAGTCAAGAAGAAAATCAAGACGCTTGAAAAGACCTTCTTCGTCCTGCGCGAACACGTAACCTAAACGAGCGCAGTTAATCGTGACAACTCCGAGAGAGCCGGTCTGTTCGGCTGAACCGAATAAGCCGTTGCCGCGTTTAAGAAGTTCGCGGAGGTCAAGCTGCAGACGGCAGCACATGGAACGAATCATATTCGGCTTCAGTTCCGAATTGATGAAGTTCTGGAAGTACGGAAGACCGTAGCGGGCCGTCATACTGAAAAGCAGACGCGCGTTGGGGCTGTCCCAATCAAAATCCGGCGTCATGTTGTAAGTCGGGATCGGGAATGTGAACACGCGGCCCTTTGCGTCGCCTTCAAGCATCACTTCAATGTAGGCGCGGTTGATCATCGCCATTTCTTCCTGAAGTTCACCGTATGTGAAGTCGGCTTCTTCTCCGCCGATGAGAGGGTGCTGTTCTCTCAAATCTTCCGGGCAGACCCAGTCGAATGTGAGATTGGTGAACGGCGTCTGTGTGCCCCAGCGGCTCGGAACGTTCAGGTTGTAAATGAGTTCCTGAATGCACTGACGAACTTCCTTGTAGCTCAGGTTGTCCACACGGACGAACGGAGCAAGATACGTGTCAAAGGAGCTGAACGCCTGAGCTCCGGCCCATTCGTTCTGCATTGTGCCGAGGAAGTTGACGATCTGGCCGATCGCACTGGTCAAATGCTTCGGAGCGCCCGCTTCCACTTTACCGGGAACACCGTTAAGACCTTCGTTGAGCAGTGTCTTTAGCGACCAGCCGGCACAGTAGCCGGAAAGCATGTCCAAATCATGAATATGAATATCAGCTTCACGATGCGCCTGACCGACTTCTTTCGGATAAACGTAACTGAGCCAATAGTTGGCAACAACCTTACCGGAAACGTTCAGAATCAGACCGCCCAGAGAATAGCCCTGATTGGCGTTCGCATTGACGCGCCAGTCAAGCTGCTGCAGATATTCGTTCATGGAGCTTTCCACATCAACGAGACTGCGGCGGGCGTCGCGGGCTTTTGCACGCTGTTCGCGGTAAACAATATAAGCACGCAGCGTCTTACGGTAACCCGTATCAAAAAGTGCGTTTTCCACCGCGTCCTGAATCTGCTCAATGGTCGGTGTTGTGTACTGTTTGAGCCTTTCCATCACTTCAACATGCGTGATCCGGTTGGCAGTGGCGTCATCAAATTCACCGGTCGCAGCGCCGGCTTTAGCCAGGGCCGCGGAAATCTTATTCATGTCAAAGTCTTTTACGGTACCGTCACGCTTGATTACGTGAAGCGGCATCACTATAGATAGGCTCATTAATCACTCCGTTTGGAAAATTCTGGTTCAAAGTTGATGGCCTCGATACTACTATGCAAACTTTGAATATACAAACGGCCTCGCTCATTATGAACACAATCAATTGTAGGTTAGCAAATCATTGCAACTAAATAAAGGGTTATTGGAGAACCGCTAAGGATTGTGGGTGCGTCATTTCAATTTTTTTCCGTCATTTCATACGGATAACTTTTAGCAATCGGAGTTTGATCAGCTCAGACAAAACACAAGATGTTGAAGGCAAGATATTCGGACTGAATTCAGCAGACCCGGATTCATTGTCCTGACAGATTAAAAATTTAGGCTAGAGAGCATAAAAACTAACAAATAAAGTTCTTTTATAAAAACATGAAGTTATCGGTATGCACGAAGAATCCGTCTTTTAAGAGAAACAAATCTAAAAAAGAGAGTATGTTTTTTAATTATTGTTTTTTAGATATACGCTTAAATTTTTCATTAGATTTATATTTTATTGGTGTCAAATTAAATTAAATTCACTTCTTTACAGATAAGGAATAGTCCTAATTAGGGATAGTTCTAATGAGATTTTTATCAAATAGCTGCCCGGTGAACTGTTCTCTAGTTCAAAGGACCGCAAAAAGGTCCCTTTAGTGAACCGCTGCTGGATGAATTTATAACATCCCGGACGCTTGGCGTTTCCAATGCAGCCTCGATGTTTCTTCAGCAATTGCGAGATCAAAATATCGAAAGCAAGAAAAAACCGCCTTGCCGGCGGTTTTTGGGTCTTAGACATACCATCCGGGACCAACCGGAGGTATCTCGCGTTAAATAGAGGAGAAACGCATTTAATAAGACAGTGCCAATAGAATACATAAAAAAAATTTCTTTTTGCAAAATTGAAACAAGAAAATTTAATAAGAAACAAGTTGTTAATCAAATTTCAATAATTTTAGATAAATAATTAATAAATATATCAAGATTTTTTCAATTTTATTTCATGATTGATTTCAGTAAATTGACACTATTTAGTTTTTCAAAAGTATTCAAATGGAATTTTCTAGTCACAAACCAGGCTAAAAAGGGTAAATTACTTTCTATACGAAGATTTCAAAATTCAACTTTTCAGCTGATTTGTTCGTAGCGTTTGAAAATCATACCGCTGCGCAGTTTTTCGTCTTTTGTTTTATTTTTTTGTATCTGTCCTCTTTGTTGCGCACAATCTATTTTTTGAATCGGTACAATGTATTCCCCGTTTAATTTTTACTTAGTTTTTTGCAATGCGCCTCACTACTCCGAATCGAACTTTGCCCGCGATTTGTCTCGCCGTATACGGCTGCGGACAGCTCGAACGCGTCGCTGAGTTCATCAGCGCCCTGCCTGCTGATTATCGTGAAGAAGGCGTTCGTTTTACTGCCGGTCAGATTGCCGGCCAGTATGCATTCGAACAGGTAAAACTTGACCGTAAAGGCTATGACACAAGAAGACTGCTGCGCTGTCTTTCTATTCTGAATAACGCCGGAGCCGTTTTCCCGACCGATGAGGCGCTCGCTCATGCCGATGATCTAATCAACAACTTCACCGCTGACTTCGGTCACGATGAAGACGGCGAGGCGACTTTCCGTATCAAAGCTCAGAGCTACCGTCTTAAAAAATATGACTGCCACGCTCTTTGGGCGCGTATCCGTCAGGCCGACCTTCTTGTGGATTCCGTGTCAAGAGAAAAACTCTTTGACGCGGAAGAATCCGACGATCTTTCCTTTATGGACGATTCGCTCGACTTCCGCCTGACCGCACACCTTGTCGACCCTCAGGGCGAAAAATTCGCCTCGGTGCAGCAGTACTTTACCGTCACCGACGGCCGCCTCTCCGTTGAAGATCTGATCGATTACGATTTCACCGACTATCCCAACTTTCATGACGAAAGCGGAAACACCTATCGCCTAATTGAACTTCTGACCGAAAAGTTCATCGATCGCTCCGTCGGCGCTGTCAAGAACTTCCTTGCCAGCCAGAACATGACGCCGCCCTCAGAAGTTCAGAAAAGAGAGACTATCCCTGAATACGTCTACTCTGTCAGCCCGTACAGCTTTAACCAGTAGATCATTGCGGCAAACCCGTATCTACGCTTCTACGCGAACTTCCGCTGCTTCTGTATCCTGTAGGCTACACTTCAGCCCTGATACTTGTGAAACAACGGGAAATAACCATGTCACAAATACAAGACTTCCCGGTGCGGGCGGAGTCGGCGGAAGCGAGAACGCTCAACGACATCCTTGACCGCACCCAGGACGATGCTGCGCAGATTATTCTCGCGCTCGGCGCTCTTGCCAAAAATTACGGCATGTCGCGTCTTGCCAGAGAAACCGGCCTTTCTCGAGAAAGCCTCTATAAGTCGCTCTCGGGAACGCGTTCACCGGAATTTGCGACCATTCTTAAAATTCTTTCTGCCTTAGACCTTGACCTTGTTGTCCGGGATAAGCCGATTTCTGCGAGATAACAATGACAATGTTTGACGACAGCCGGGAAAGAGCCGCTGAAATTAGAAAACTTTCCATTATTCCCGAACTCATTTCTCACCACCTCAGCATTCGGGGAGACGATCCCGCGCTGAGCGAATATGATGCCAAAAAACAGGAATGGGTCACGCTTTCTTTCAAAGAACTTTGGGAGCGCGCTCAGCTGTGGCACAAAGCCATTACCGCGAGCGGACTTAAAAAAGGCGACAAAGCGGCAATGCTGCTTCCCAACAGCATCGATGCGGTCTGCTTTGACCAGGGCACACTCATCGGAGGACGCGTCCCGGTTCCGCTTCATATCATCGACACCGCCGCAAACTGCGCATATATTCTGAACGACTCAGAAACCAAACTTCTGGTTATCCTGAATCGAGCCCGCTGGCATGCCATCGAACAGGCCGGAATCGATCTGCCACACCTTAAAACCGTTGTCTTTATCGATGACGAAGGCGAAGGCATCAGCAGCAGCGGCGTCGAAACACTCGGGTTAAACGAGTGGCTCGCAAGGGGACAGGAAAGCACTCTCCCTTTCGAGCGCCCGACCGAAGAGGACCTTGCTGCTCTCGTCTACACGTCCGGCACGACCGGCAAACCCAAAGGCGTTATGCTGACGCATAAAAATATCATGAGCGACATATCCGCCCTGCTCTACAACCTTGCGCCGGTCGGCGGAGACGAGTGGCTCTCATTCCTGCCGCTTTCACACACGTTTGAGCGCACAACCTCTTACTACATTGGTCTCGGCATGGGAAATAAAGTGACGTTCAGCCGCGGCGTCACCCGAATCCTTGATGATTTAAAACATACTCGTCCCACTATCATGATGTCGGTCCCGCGTGTGTACGAAAAAGTCGCGGCCAAGATTAAAGAACGCCTGAAAACGAAGGGATCTGCCGCGCAGTTTGTTTTTAACAGCGCCGTCAATGCGGGCTACCGCCGTTTTGAGCGCCGCAACGGCTTAGCCGCTCACAATCCGTTTATCAATACGCTCGACGATCTGCTTGATCCCTTCTACAACAAAACCGTCCGCAATCAGATCAGAAATTCATTCGGCGGCAGACTGCGCGTCGCCGTCTCCGGAGGTGCGGCCCTAAGTACGGATGTCGCGCGCACACTGATCGGACTTGGCGTGGAAATCTATCAGGGCTACGGCATGACTGAAACTTCGCCGATCATTTCTGTCAATAAAATAGGCGCCAACCATCCGGATACGGTCGGACCAATCCTTCCCGGCATCGAAGCAAAAATCGGAGACAAAGACGAGCTTCTCGTCAGAGGTCCTCAAGTCATGAAGGGTTACTGGAAGCGACCGGAAGATACCGCTAAAACCATCAGTCCTGAGGGCTGGCTCTCAACCGGAGATCAGGCAGAAATCGGAGAAGGCCGATACCTGAAAATCAAAGGCCGAATTAAGGAAATTATCGTAACGTCGACCGGCGAAAAAGTTCCGCCCGTTGACATCGAACAGGCGATTGAAACTGACCCGCTGTTTGATCAGGCGATGATCTACGGCGACAATCGGCCGTTTATCTGCGCGCTGCTCGTAGTGAACCAAGATCAGTTTGCGGATTTTGTGAAGCAGCTCTCTTTGGACCCGAACGATCCGGACATCATGACCAACAGCACGGTGATACGCGCGGTCCTCAAACGTTTGAAATCTGACTGCCGACAGTTCCCTCAGTACGGCGTACCGCGTGCGGTTAAGCTCCTCTCTGAGCCGTGGACAATTGATAACGGCGCCCTGACTCCGACGCTCAAAATCAAACGCCGCGTTATCGTTGCGGACAATCAGACAGATATCGACAACCTTTATAAAAATTTTGGAAAATAAATGACAGCCGAAAATTCCATAGAACCCAGGGTGCTTCCCGACCTGCTCAGAAGAAACATCCGAATTCGTCCCGATAAAGTCGCTTACCGCGAATTTGACGCCAAAACCAACGCTTGGGTCACAATGACCTGGAAGGAGTTTGGAGACGGTGTGATGCGCTGGAGAAAAGCGCTTGCCGCTTCCGGCCTGAAGCAAGGCGATCATGCGGCTATACTGATGCCCAATTCCACCACCGCCGCGCTCGCTGATCTCTCGCTTCTGAGCTCGGGCCTGGTCCCGGTGCCGCTGCACGCGGTCGACACCCCGGCGTCAAGCGCATTCATTCTGAATAACTCGGAAGCAAAAATCCTTTTTGTCCCGCGCACGCTGCGCTGGAACGCGATGCTCAACGCCGAGCGCGACTACCCTAATCTGAAAGCGGTCATCACTTCCGGAGAAGATGCCGATACGGCTGATAAAGATTCTCCCGTTCCGGTCTATAACCTCTCTGATTGGCTTAACGCGGGCAGCGGCACTGAGATCGAAGACCCGTACATTGATTCCGAAAGTCTTGCCGCCATTGTGTACACATCCGGTACCACCGGCAAACCCAAAGGCGTCATGCTGACGCACGGCAACATATTTGCCAACACGATCGGCATTTCCAACGCACTCGATATGGGGCCGGATGATGTGTTCCTTTCTTTCCTGCCGTTCTCGCACACCTTCGAAAGAACCGTCACCATCTATAACGCGCTGAATCTTGGCGCAGAGGTCGGATTCGCCCGTTCCGTGCTCAAGCTGCCGGAAGATCTTCAGATCATTCGCCCCACGATCTTCGTTGCGGTTCCCCGAGTCTTTGAACAGTTCTACAACAAGATCAAACATTCGTTAAGAAACAAAGGCGGATTTACTGCTTCTCTTGCTGATCAGGCCGAGATTATCGGCTGGAGAAAGTTCTGCAAAGAAAACGATCTGGCCATTCCCTCTTCCTCCTACTCTTGGATGGACAAATTCCTAGCGCCCTACATCCTGCCCAAATTCAGCGAACAGATTCTCAAGCTCTTTGGCGGCCGCCTGAGAACCGCGGTCGCGGGCGGCGCCGCGCTGAATAACGCAATCGGCCACTTCTTCTGCGGCATGGGTATCGATATCAGACAGGGGTACGGTCTCACAGAAACCGCCCCTGTGATTTCCGTCAATCGTCAGGGCGCTAACAATCCGACAACCGTCGGAGAACCGCTTGAAAAAATCGAAGTACGCCTTGGTGATATGGATGAGCTTCAGGTGAGAGGACCCTCGGTCATGAAGGGTTACTGGAAACGTCCCGAAGCGACCACAGAGGCCTTTACCTCAGACGGTTGGTTCCGCACCGGAGATCAGGCAGAGCTCTCGGACGCCGGACGCATCCGAATCAAGGGCCGTATCAAGGAAATCATTGTGACTTCGACCGGAGAAAAAATCTCGCCGACTGACTTGGAGCTCGCTATACAGACAGACCCGCTCTTTGAACAGGTCATGGCCGTCGGTGAAGGCCGTCCCTTTATTACAGCTCTTGCTGTCGTAAACGAAAAAGAATGGGAACATTTTGCCGCAGAGCACGGTATTGATCCGAAGGACGACAGCGCAATGATGCGCCGAGACATTCGAATGGCCGCCCTGAAGCGCCTGAAGAAAGCCGCCGCGAATTTCCCGCAGTACGGAATTCCGCGAAATGTCCGCCTCCTTCGTGAGGGCTGGAATGTGGATAACGGCGCGCTGACAGTCACTATGAAGCTGCGCCGCCCCATCATTAAAGAGCGTCTTGCGGCGGAAATTGAAGAACTCTATACGGTTCCTCAAAACAAACCCTAAATTAACCCAACGGTGCGGTCCTGTCAGGCCGCCCTAAAAATAACGGCAGCCTCGCGGACTGCCGTTATTTTTTTACTTCTCGTGTAATACAAAGACTTAATCGTCTTATTTTGCTGAGCTCTTTTCCAGCGCTTCTATTCTTGCCTGCTGTTCCGCAAGCTTTGCTTCCATTTGCTTGAGCTTCAGCACATACGGGTCTTCCTCATTGGCGACGATACCGTAGGCGGCAAGCCGAACCTGAGCTTTTGCATCTTCGACCGCTTTTTTCTCGGCGCTCTTTTTCTTATCGACAATTCGTGCCGGATTACCAACCGCGGTTGAATTAGCCGGAAGCGGCTTAATCACCACAGCGTTGCTGCCGATACGGCAGTTATCGCCGACTTCGAAGCCGCCAAGCACTTTGGCGCCCGCGCCGATAATACAGTTGCGTCCGATCGTCGGATGACGCTTCGTCCCACTCTCAAGGGACGTACCGCCGAGGGTCACACTGTGATAAATCGTGCAGTCATCACCTACTTCAGCGGTCTCGCCGATCACGACGCCCATCCCGTGGTCGATCAGCACTCTGTCTCCGATCTTAGCTGCCGGATGAATCTCAATCCCGGTTAAAAACCGACTGACCTGCGAGAGCCAGCGGGCGCAGACGCGCCAATTCTTCTGCCACAGCCAATGAGAGACGCGATGCGCCATCACGGCATGAAGCCCCGGATAACACAGCAGTACTTCCCATTTGGAATGCGCCGCCGGGTCTCGTTCATAAATTGAGTCTACGTCTCCCTTGATTCTGCTGAACATGCTTTTCCTTACTTGTTTCTTTGAGTTTTTCTGCCGGCTCTTTCTTCCCTCGGGCAGATAATTGCCCCGCAGATACCTCTTAGCATATCGACATCTGAGGACGAAAGCCCCGATCTCGACAAGATTCTTCTGAGTTTCGGCATCATAAATTTGGGCTGCTGCGGATTAAGCGCCCCGCAGCTGATCATCGCTTTTTCCAAGTGCTCAAAGAGTCCTTCGATCGCTTCAACTTTGGCGGGCTCTTCATCTTCAAAACGATGCGCATGCGCGTCAAGCGCCCTTCCGCGAAGCGTCTGCTGAAGCTGATACGCCGTGACCTGCACAGCCTGAGCTAAATTAAGAGAATCGCACTCGGGATTGGCGGGTATCGCCGTACAGAGCTGACAGAGCTCCATCTCCTCATTCGTGAGACCGCTTCTCTCAGTGCCGAATACAAAAGCGATCTCAGCGTCCTCAAATCGCTCCAGACGATCGCGAACCTCCTCGCAGCTGCTCTGAAGATCTTTAAGCGGAGGTCCGTATTCACGGTCATAGCCGGACAGCGCACAGGCAAAAGAGACACCGTCAAGCGCTTCAAGCAGTGTCGGAGCGGACACGCTCTTTTTCAGAACGTCGGCCGCGTGCGTTGAAAATGCGAGCGCGTCTGCGTTCTCCCGATAATCCTCATGACGGGGATTGACAACATAAAGCCGATCAAAACCCATGGTCTTGATCGCCCGAGCGGCGGCTCCGATATTGCCCGGGTGACTCGGAGAAACAAGGATGAAACGGATCCGCCCGCCGTGAGTGACAAATTCCATATATTGCCTGTGGTTGCGTTAAAATCGCATACTAGTTTAAAGCACCTATTTCGGTGCATCCGATTCTTACAGAGGTTTAAATGGCAGTTACTAATAAGCCCGCAGCCAAGCCGCAGCGCGCGAAATCCGGTGCGGGCAAGCGCTCCGCTTCCGCTAAGACAAAAGAACGGTCCGCAGAAAAAAAATTGTTCAGACCTGCTCCGACAATGCCGATGCAGAACAGCGGCATGCTTAACATCGCGATTAAAGCAGCAAGAGAAGCTGCCCGCATTCAGATGATGGCTTTCCGCGACAGAACCCGCCTGCACATCACGAACAAGGCCGCAGGCGATTATGTCACCGAGGTTGATAAGGAATGCGAACGCGTCATTACCGAAACCATTAAAACGGCTTTCCCGAATCATGCGATCCTCGGTGAGGAAAGCGGAGAAAGCGGTACTGTCGGCGCTGAATATCTCTGGGTTGTCGATCCGCTTGACGGAACCACTAATTTCATCCACGGCATCGACGTTTTTGCCGTTTCCATCGCGCTTCTCAAAGACGGAGTTCCTCAGTGCGGCGTCGTTTATGATGCCAACCGCAACCAGCTCTTTACCGCTGAGAAAGGCAAAGGCGCTTACCTGGACGAACGCAGAATCCGCGTTTCCAGTCTGACTTCTATTCAGGATGCGCTGGTCGCAACCGGTTTCCCGTTCCGTGAAGGTGACGATTACGGCGCCTACATGGAAACCATGAAGAAAATGATGGAAAACACCTGCGGCCTCAGAAGATGCGGCTCCGCTGCCCTGGATTTATGCTGGACCGCCTGCGGCCGCTTCGACGGTTACTGGGAAAAAGGAATCAAGATTTGGGATATCGCCGCAGGAGCTTTGATCGCTCGTGAAGCCGGCGCCATCGTGACCGATTTCTCCGGCGAGGGCGATTACCTCTCCAAGGGCGAAATCGTTGCCGCGACACCGAAGGTCTATGCCGATATGATGAAAGTCATCAGACCTCAGTCCGAGTAATTTTTTTATTTGCATTTATCAAGAACCTTCTGCAGTATTAGAAGGTTCTTTGTTTATTCAGAGAGACGTTTCATATGTCCGCTCAGTCCATCCGATTCGAAGATATTGACGAAAACCAGCTGCTCAGCTTCACACCGGCGATGAGACAGTTCGTCGAAATTAAGCAGGCCAACCCCGGACTGCTCATTCTCTATCGCATGGGGGATTTTTACGAAACGTTTTTTGACGATGCGGAAACCGTGCACCGCACACTCGGGCTGACACTGACTTCAAGAAGCGCGCTCGTGAGCGGAGCGCGCATTCCGATGGCGGGCATTCCGTATACAACTCTTGATCAGTACCTGCTTCGCCTCGTAAATCAGGGCTTCAGCGTCGGCATCTGCGAACAAATCGGCGTACCGGGCAAGGGCACTATGGATCGGAAACTGGTCCGCACGATTACGCCCGGAACCCTTACCGATGAAAGCCTTCTGAGCGAGAGAAGCGAAAGCTGTCTTCTGGCTCTCTATGCTTCCGGGAAAAAAGGCAAGATCGGTCTGTCCTGGATGATTATTTCTTCAGGCGTTTTCAAAGCGATCGAAACCGACGAAAGCGCGCTGATGAGCGAGATCGAACGCATCAATCCCTCGGAAATCCTGATTCCCGATTCCATGAGGGACACCGCGGAAAGAGTCTTTCCGGACAGAAGCGTGACGGCGCTTCCCGACTGGCACTTTGATCGGGTGCGGGCAGAAAAAACGCTGCTGTCGCAGTTCGGAACATCGACCCTGGAGCCTTTCGGCATCAGCGACTCTGATCTCTTAATCACTGCGGCGGGCGTTGTCGCCGAGTATGCCCGCGGAACGCAGGGTACTGAGCTCACGCACATCACCGGCATCGTCCGTGAAACAGACAGCGAGCACCTCGGTTTGGATGCGGCAAGCCGCCGCAATCTGGAAATCTCCCGCACGCTGCGGGGAGAACAAACCAATACCCTGCTCTCGACGCTGGATCACTGCAAAACCGCGATGGGCAGCAGAAGACTGCTCTCATGGCTCACATCACCGGCAAGCGCTCAGAAAACCGCATCGGCTCGAAGCGACGCGATCGAAATTCTGCTTGAGTCGATGCTTGAATTGGAAAATATTCAGGACTTCTTAAAGTCCATACCGGATTTTGAAAGAACCGCGACACGAATCGCGCTATCGAGCGTCAAGCCGCGTGAGCTCGCCTCTCTCAGAGACTGCATCCCGTCTCTAAATGTCCTGACGGAGAATATTCAGAAACTTGCCGCGCCGCTGCTTGCGAACACCGCTGAGAAACTGCCGCTTCCTCAGAGTCTCTACGATCTGCTCGACAAGTCAATCAAAAAAGAACCCAATACGTTTATCCGGGACGGGGGCGTCATCGCCGAAGGCTACAGCGCAGAGCTTGACGACCTTCGAGCAATCAAAGATCACGGCGGCAAATTCCTTGTCGAATATGAAGCCAAAGAAAAGGAAAGAACCGGGATCCCTACTCTGCGTGTGGAGTTTAACTCGGTTCACGGCTACTTTATCGAAGTCTCTAAGGCACAGATCGATAAAGTACCCGACAACTACCGAAGACGTCAGACGCTGAAAAACGTTGAACGCTACATCACGCCCGAATTAAAAGAATTTGAGGATAAAGCGGTCAGCGCCGAAGAGCGTTCAAAAGCGCTTGAAAAGCAGCTTTTCGATGAAGTCGTTGAAGAGTGCAAAAAGTACGTCACCGAACTCTTTGAGTCCGCGCACGCGGTGAGTGTTCTTGACGCGCTCTCGTCGCTTGCGACACACGCCGACCTTTATCGCTGGGTGAAGCCTGAATTCACACTCAATCCCGGCATCGATATCAAAGGCGCCAGACACCCAGTGGTGGAACGCACCATTGAGAACTACGTGCCTAATGACTGCGAGCTGTCCGCACAGAGAAAGCTGCACATCATCACCGGTCCGAACATGGGCGGTAAATCAACCTATATGCGCTCTATCGCGCTGATTGTGCTGCTTGCCTACAGCGGAAGCTTTGTGCCTGCGGATTATGCGGAGATCGGACTGATTGATAAGATTCTGACACGCATCGGCGCGGCCGACGACTTAGTGCGCGGACTCTCGACATTCATGGTGGAGATGACCGAAACCGCTTCTATTCTTCGTCAGGCGACGGATCGCAGTCTAGTGCTGATGGATGAAGTGGGCCGAGGCACATCGACTTTTGACGGTTTGTCGCTTGCCGCCGCCATTGCTGAGGATCTGGCCGTCAATCGTCAGTGCTTCACGCTTTTTGCGACGCATTATTTCGAGCTGACGCAGCTGGAAAAAACCGTGCCGAACGTTGTCAACATGCACGTCGCGGCTGCAGAAACCAACCGCGACATCGTATTTCTGCACGAAATCCGTGAAGGAGCCGCTAACCAGAGCTACGGCATCGCTGTGGCAAAACTTGCCGGAATTCCGAGAAATGTCATTCGCGGCGCATCAAAAGTTTTAGAAAAATTGGAAGAGAGGGCCGCTCAGACCGATGATCGGCAGCTCGACTTGTTCTGCGCACCGGCTGAACCTCAGTTCGAGCCGGCTGCGGAAAAAGAAACGGAGCTCAATGAGCTCCTTGATAAGATCGAAGATATCGATCTGGATGATTTATCGCCGCGTCAGGCTTGGGAAGCGCTTGCTGAGCTTCAGAAAACCGCGAAACAGTTCCGATAAATCGAGACCTTATTCGATATCTTTGCGCGTCACATCCGCGACCTGAAGGAAGTCCGGCATCATTTCCGAGGATTCCATTTCTTCGACTTCCTCAGGTGTGGCTTTCTCAACCTTCAAAACCTTGATGATGAACTTGAGCGACCATCCGGCAAGCGGATGGTTGCCGTCAAGATAAACGCGGTTCTCGTCGCTTCCGATTACCGTATAAATATGTTCGTCTGTCGGGTCGTTGGGAACACCTTCAAGCCTCATCCCCTCTTCCACGTTGTCACCGAGAAGATTCAGCGGGACCGCCTTAATCAGCTCCGGATCGCTCTCGCCAAACGCGTCTTCAGGCTCCAGCGTAACGTTGACAACATCTCCTTCTTTCTTGCCCAGGAGTGCTTTTTCCAGAGCCGGAAAAATATCGCCGTGTCCGAAAAGCACCGGGATACCTTCAGCGGGGCCTTTTTCAATTTCTTCGCCTTTGAGATCGAACATATCGATCTGCAGCCAGGCAACTGTATCCGGACCAATGGTTGTTTGTTCCATAGTTATCTCTTCTTCTCAGTATTTCAATCGGCCTATCCTACGTCCTAAAAACGGCAGGACAGCGCAAAATCCGCTCAGATCGGTTATTTCACACAAATTTTGCAGGAGAAACTCTCAAGCTCCATGCACAGAACTTCAACCGCCTCTGTCATTTCTTCAGTGAAGTTTTCTTCAATACCCGAATAATGCTTAAAGACAACTTTAAGTCCGTGCGCTTTTTCCTGAGCGTCTTCTACAATACGGAGCCGTCCGCTTCCCATGAAACTGCGGTAAGAAAATCCGCTGCGGCAGACCACCACCGGATCGAGATACAGTTTGCCGTCACAGAAAGCGCTGACAGCTGCACGATCATGTCCGTTTCTCAGAATACTGAGTCTTCTGCCTTCATGAGCGCAGTGACTGTAAAAACGCATTTTTCCGTCTTCAGTCATTTCATAGCCGAAGGACATCGGTACGGAGTAAAGCTCTTTGCCGTCATAGAGGCCGTAAGTCACCGCCTGGCAGTGATCAAGGACATCTTTGATTATTCCAATATCCGTAACTTCTCGGTCGGTTCTTCTCATAGCTTCACCTAAGAAAAAACCGGATAGCATTTATCCGGTTTGTGTTTTGATTAACTGACTAGCGAATCTGTTCCTGGAGCAGATTCAGGATTCTCGAAGAGGTACTCAGCGGATCTGTCTTATCGCTGTCGGGCATTGCCGTAACCTTTGTCTTATCTCCGTCGGAAGTCAGACATACGCGATACAGCGGAGCATCGATCGGTTTTTCTTTTCCGAACCAGCGAGCAAACAGTCCTTCATCATTTCTCTTCTTAACTTCGTAATCCGGGTCAAGGTAGCGGATGAAGTAAATGCCCTGTGCTCTGTCACGGTCGGCAATCGTCAGACCGACTCGATCAAGACCGACACCGACTCTGCGCCAAGCGCGATCGAACGGCTCATCAACTTCAAGCGCCTCGGTCTTGCCGTCAGCGCCTCTGATTTCGCGGCTGATATAAACCGGCTGTGCCTTCTGAAGTGCAGGCTGTTTTTCGATTTCTTCACGTGTCTTCTGTTTCGGGTTGTAGTCGTTTTCCAAACGCAGCGAGAGACGCGTCAGCATTTCGGCTTCCAGCTCTTTATCTGCGGGAGCAGGCTGCCAAGCGGTGTGTTCTTCGGAACTGTTGGTATAAACCTCGATCATGCGGCGGTTCGTCACATAAATATCAGTTCCGCCGTTGGCGTTGCGTTCCAAGCGGGTGCGGTAGCGATCTCTTTCGCCGGTGGAATACACGGTATCAAGGATCTTGCCAAGCGTCGCACGAATAATATCCTGCGGCAGATTAGCCTTGTTTTCCGCCCAGTTTGTTTCCATCACGCCTGCTCTCGGATCTTCACGTTCGACCTGAAGTCCGACGGAAGGCCAGAAATCTAAAACATTTTCCCAGACCTGATCGGGCGGGAGATTGACCTGCAGGTAACGCTGGCCGTCTTCCTTAATGATCTTGGTCATGACTGTCTTCGGCAGGACCGGAACAGCGGCGCCGACTTCTGCCTGAACTCCGGCAGCAGCCTTGCGGGCTTCCTCGACATCCGCAACCTGTGTCGCTGTCACAACTTGAGGCTTGCCGGGAACCGTAAAGCGATCATCAACCGGGATCTGAGACAAATCCGGAGGAACTTCTAAAGGCGCACGGCTGGAAGTGGTTTCATACTGAATCTTCTCGTCAGTAAATTTAGAACCTAAATACTGACAGCCGGTTAACGATACGGCCGCTACAGCCAGGGTTAAAGCTCGCAGAGGAAATCTGCCCATTCTGAACTCCAAATCTTCCCTTGGTCGGGATACAAAAATTGATTTAAGGCGGTCATTTTAGACTATGCCGCCTTAATTTAAAAACTTACCGATTAAATACAGCCGCCGATCTGCAGCGCACGTTCAACCTGCTCTCTCTTACTCGGTGAAAGCGGCACCAGCGGAAGGCGAATACCGCCCGGGATCAGACCCATGCGCTGAAGCGCCCACTTCGGAGCAACCGGGTTAGGTTCGCAGAAGAGTTCCTTATGGAGCGCCATCAGACGGTCGTTGATCGCACGGGCACCCATCACATCATTCTGCAGAGCAAGCTCGCACATCTCAGACATCAGACGAGGCGCGACGTTGGCGGTGACGGAAATCACGCCGCTGCCGCCCATGAGCATCAGCGCAAGCGCGGAATCATCGTTGCCGCTGTAAATCGCAAATTCTTTGTCTTTAGCAAGACGGCTCATCAAATCTGCCGCACGCGCCAAGTCTCCGGTCGCGTCTTTGACACCAATAATGCCCGGAACTTCGACAAGACGCAGGATGGTGTCGTTTTTCAGATCCGCAACGGTTCTTCCCGGTACGTTGTAAAGAATCATCGGCAGATCAACCGCTTCGGCGATTGTTTTGAAATGCTGATACAGACCTTCCTGAGTCGGTTTGTTGTAATAAGGAACAACCTGAAGAGAGGCTGCCGCGCCGACGCTTGCGGCATATTCGGTTAATTCAATCGCTTCGCGCGTGGAGTTGGATCCGGTACCGGCGATAATAGGAATACGACCGGCCGCCGCTTCCACCGCAACGCGAATCAGCTCGTTATGTTCGGGAAAATCCACCGTCGGGCTCTCACCGGTGGTACCAACCGCCACAATCGCGTTTGTGCCGGCAGCAATGTGCATCTCGATAAGATTTCGATAGGAATCGTAATCAATCGATCCGTCTTCGAACATCGGCGTCACAAGTGCAACAATACTTCCTTTAATCATTCTTCTCTCCTGAGACTTGATAGATTGAGTTGCTCCATTTTAACGAATAAGAACGCCTATCCGTTGTTTTAAAAATGATTATGCGAGCAAAACACTAGGACCTGAGGGATTTTTGAGCTAAAAACTGCTGGAAGCAGTCCCCCTTTTCTCCTAACTCCTGTCCGTAAGCAAGAATTTCCATCTGATCACGGTACACATCGATAAGCTCAAGCGGCTTCAGAACAAAGTCCGGGTTCTTCGCGCGATTGCCGTCAAATCCGGGATAAGGGAGCATGAACGTTTCGTAGATCAGGAATCCGTCTTCTTTCAAAACCTCAAAGAGGTTCTGATACAAACGACGCTCCAGATAGAAACTCACCAGAACCGCGTCAAAACTTTTCGGTTCAAAAGGCCAAGGGCTGCCCTCAAAGTCGGCCTGAACAAAAACGGCCCCGGGGATTGCTTCGATGTAGGGGCGGCAGCGCTCATCAATATCGGCGCCCACCACTTCAAAACCGCAGGAGGCCAAAAGACGCGTGTTGCGTCCGCAGCCGCAGGCCAGATCCAGAACTCTGCCGCCTTTAGGCAGCTTCGGAATAAAACGCTTCACCCATTCGGAGGGGGCCCCCTTCAGTCCTTTGAGCAAGTGTTCGCTCGGAATATACGGCTCTTTCATCTTTTTTTACTCACAGGAAAAGTCTGACAATGGAGCTTCCCAAGTGCATGAACGGTCTCATGAAGAAAGAAAGCGTGCCGGTAAGAATCAGCGCAAAAAGAATATACATTCCGTAGGGCTCAATTCTTGAATACTGCCAGGCCATTCCGGGAGGCAGCAGACCTGTTACGATTCGTCCGCCGTCCAGCGGAGGAATCGGAATCAGATTCAGCGCCATCAGAACGATATTGCAGCTCACGCCGGCAAGACACATTTGCGCGAGAAAGTCGCTGTCAATGCCGGCAATAAAAAGAATCTTCAAAATAATCGCCCAAATAACCGCCTGAACAAGATTTGCGCCGGGGCCGGCCGCCGCGACCCAAATCATATCGGTCTTCGGATTGCGCAGGTTGCGGAAATTGATCGGAACCGGTTTTGCCCATCCGAAAATGATGCCGCTCATGCCGGTGACCGCGCTCATGATAAGAAGCGCGCCTGGAACCAGAATGGTGCCGACCGGATCGATGTGTTTAATCGGATTGAGCGTCAGACGCCCGAGCATATAGGCAGTTGGGTCTCCGCACATCCTGGCGACATAGCCGTGCGCCGTCTCGTGGATGGTGATCGCAAAGATCAGAGGAATCGCGTACACCGTGATCGTCTGAATGATTGAAGCAATATCCATGTTTTTTCTTTATTCCAATAATTATTCGTAATTTCTTACTCTAATCAATTGCGGTCCGCTCTCGGCCTTCTGTTTTGTTAGCAAATGTGCGGTTATAGACCGAGCGCCTTGGCGCTTCCGAGTCCCTCTCGAACGATTTCCGGAGCGTCGCCCGAAAGATCCACTACAGTCGTGTCTCCGATTGCGGAGCTTCCATCGTCAAGCACAAATGCCAGCTGATCTCCGATACGGTCCTGAATTTCCCAAGCGGAGGAAAGCGCCTCTTCTTCCCCCGGCATGATCACCGTTGTACCGATAAGCGGCTCTCCGATTTTTTCCAGCAGTGAATGAAGTACTTTATTTGATGGAACTCTGAGTCCGATTGTTTTTTTTGAAGGATGTGCGAGACGGCGAGGCACCTCGCGCGTCGCTTCCAAAATGAATGTATAAGGTCCCGGCGTCACGCTTTTTGCCATACGGTAACCGGTATTGTTGACTCTGGCGAGATGACTCATCTGAGAGAGAGATTCGCACAGAAGCGTAAAGTGTTTTTTTTCACCAAGCTGACGAATCTTTCTAATTTTATCCAGTGCTTCTTTGTCATCGAGACGACACACCAAAGAAAATCCGGTATCTGTCGGAACTGCCGCGACCTGACCGCGGCTGAGGAGCTCCGCTGCCTGATTAATTCGGTGCGGCTGAGGACTGTCAGGCATAACCTGAAGAATATATCCCATGATTGACTCCTATTGAATTCGTTATTAATTAATCTTTGTATAAATCCCCGATCCTTCGAGGCCTGCCTGATAATTGCCCTGCCTTGTCTGCTGCCGGACAAAACGCGGGTTCATTGTAGATTTCTCATATTGCCCTGACAAGAGCGTTAGGTCCTGTTATGACGCATTGCTTTGCGGATTTCTTCAGCACATTTTCGTCGTCTAAAGTTCACAGACAAAAAGACGAAGCCGATGAAATAGGATCAGACTTTCTGGCGCCGACTGTGCCGAGATATCTTATGTTTTTGATGCATGGACGAGTTCAGGCAGCCCTGACCGTTCGAAGCTACGAGAAATGGCGCCAAACCGGATCAAGATTGGACGGGAGATCGCCCTGAAGCCCCAGCTGCGCAGGCGAACCTTCAAAATGAAAATCACTTCCCGTGGAGACCCAGAATCCCAGCTTCTCAGCCATCTTGGCGTAAATTTCAGCCTGGCCGGGCTTATGACTTCCTGTCGTCACCTCAAAAGCTTTCCCGCCTGCGGCTGTGAACTGCGCAAACATCTCATCAAATGCCCACCTCTTGAGCGGGTAGCGTCCGGGATGCGCTAAGACAGGGATGCCGCCCGCATCCGATATTGCTCTGACAGCCGCGGCGATCGGGGTAGTTTCTCTCGGCACATAGGCCGGTTTGCCGGTGCCGACCCATTTGCGAAAAGCGTCCTGTCGATCTTCGGCCTTCCCGATTTTTACCAGCCAATCCGCAAAATGAGGCCGTGCGAGCAGCATGGAATTTGCCGCCTGCTCCCGAGCACCCTCCAGAGCTCCGTGCAGTCCGAGTTCTTCAAACTTCTCTGCCATTTTGAGGGCGCGATTAAAACGTTTTGCCCGAATATCTTTGAGAAGGTTCTGCAGTGCTTCATTTTTTTGGTCGAAATTCAGACCCACAATGTGGATCGGCACGTGAGCGAAATCCGTACTGACTTCACAGCCGGTCACAAAGTCCATACCAAGCTCTGAAGCCGCGTCTTTCATTCTTTCCAAACCTGCCGTTTCGTCGTGATCGGTAAGCGAAATCAGCTCCACACCATTGTCATACGCTTTTTTAGCCAATTCCTCCGGAGTCAGTACTCCGTCAGAAAAAATCGAATGCATATGCAAATCCGCTCTCTTGTACTCTTTCACACTTACCTCTTTTGCTGAGCTGCCCGCGACTTCAGCGACACACCAGCCGCACTCTTTATCAATGTATTCCGCGGCCGCTGAAGGAAGATCAGGTTAATTGAAAGACGATTCCTGCAGCTGCGCAGTTTCATATCTCATCGAACAGATTACCGTTTTTGTCTTAAAAAACTGTCCGCTGCGCTAGATTTTTTATCAGCGGAGGGCCGCTTCTGCAAAACTGATCTGTCTCTTTGGAAAGCGAATCTTAGATTTCCTTCCGCGATTTTGCCTCACTTAGTCTTAAGACGGATCCGACTTTACTAAGCGTGCTAAACAATCGCTTACAAACACTGCGAGCGAAGAACCTGCCTGGGATCCGCATGTTCCGCCTTCTTCGCACTATGGACACGACTGGTAAGATTGAGACCGTTTTGGACATTTTGGTTACTAAGTAATTTGAGCAGTCGATAAAATGACCGACCGGTCAGTGACTTAGTTGTAGATAAATTGAATATGACAGAAAATAAACAAGAAAACCTTTCGAACCGCATGATTAAGTTCCTCTTTGAAGGAGCTCCGGTTCGCGGCGCCGTCGTTCAGTCCTCTGACGAATGGCAGAACATGATTCGTTTCCATAAATACCCGGAAAATGTCGCTTCGCTGCTCGGACAGTTTGCTGCCGGTGCGCTTCTTTTATCAAGCACTATCAAATTCGACGGCGCTCTGATCCTTCAGGTTAAAGGCTCCGGTCCGATTCAGCTGATCGTAGTCGAAGTCAGAACACCGCTTTCGGTCCGCACTATGGCTCAGCTTCGCGAGGGTGCAGAAATCACGCCGGATATGGACCTGCAGGCGCTGATCAATCAGGACAACAAAGGCCAGTGCGCCATTATTCTTGATCCTAAAGGCCGCAGAGCCGGCGTCCAGCCCTATCAGGGCATCGTGCCTCTGTCCGGCGCCACCGTCGCGGAAAATCTCGAGGGCTACATGGTACGAAGCGAACAGCTCGAAACCAAACTCTGGCTTGCTGCAAACGGCCAAAAGATCGGCGGACTTCTGGTTCAGAAGATGCCGGGTACCGGCGGAACAGCCGCCGAAGCCAATGACCCTGACGCCTGGGGCAGAATCATTCAGGTCGCCAATACCGTCAAGAACGAAGAACTTCTGGAGCTGGCCGCGCCGGAACTTCTGCATCGCCTCTTCTGGCAGGAAAAAATGAAACCGATCGCCGAGGACGACGTCAGCTTCAGCTGCAACTGCTCACGCGAAAGAACTTCTTCCATGCTGCAGCAGCTCGGCTATAAAGAATGTATGGATATCATCAAAGCCGAAGGCAAGATCGATGTCACCTGCCGCTTCTGCAACCAGACACAGACGTACACACCTGAAGAAGTTGAAGCGCTCTTTATCGAGGCCAATCCGGACGCCGGCGCCAAGGGCGCTGATCCGAAGCGTCCTCAGTAACCGCTTCTAGGTAAATAAATGCCTTCGATTCCGCAAGGACTCGAAGGCCTTTTTGTTTATAGCGTGTTACTTCGGATCTTTCATATTCCACGCTTTAACGTCGTGGCACGTCGCGCAGTCATTAACGCTTGCCCTATGCTCTCTGTGGCAGTCGGTGCAGTCCTCCGTACGGCCGAAATGATAGCTGTCGTGCGGATTCACTAAAGCGATATGCTCCTTCACTTCGCCCGTCTTAGGATTTTTCATGCGGGACGTGTAGTTAAGACGTTCCGTACTTTTCGCAAGCTGATCCTGATTGTGGCAGGTGACGCACTGCGCGGTCGGTACCGGTGCAAACGTTCCGTTCTGATGACAGCCTGTGCATTGAATATTTCTCTGTGCATGCTTACTCATCTGCGGCATCTGAGCGGAAGCGGCAGCGGCAAAAATGAGCGAACACAGCAGGACTGAGGTTTTGAGTATTGTCTTCATTGATTTTCTCCTATTGACGCTTACGCTGAGCCGCGTTTTCCGCCGCAAGCATGGCAAATACACAGCATTCGGGCATTGAGCAGGCCGTCATGCGTTCCTGTCCGTGAAGACCGCCGGAGGCCTCTCCGACGACATAAAGTCCTTCAATCGGTTTGCCGTCGGCAAGCGCGATCGCGCGGCCCCTGAGGTCCGTACGAATTCCGCCGGGCGTGTAATTTAACCGCGGATTGATGACCATCGCATAAAGCGGACCGCTTAAGTCGAGCGTCTGCACTTTCCTTCCGGAGCGCTCCATCTGCTTATCAAAATCGGAGTCTTTGCCGGCTGCAATCAGTTTGTTGTACTTTTCAAGCTCATCAGCGACAACTTTGGGATCAGCGCCGTACGCCGCACACAAATCTTTCAGCGAATCGTACTTGTACATCGTGCCGTCAATACCGTTGAGGCCGTTCAGAGAACGCTGGACACGATTAAGGTTGTGGAATTTGCCGAGCGCTTTTTCGTCGTAAATAATGAAGGGCTTTTTATCGCCGTTAGTCATTCTTCTCAGAAGAACCGACTGCGCAAGCGCGTTTCTCGTGAGCCCCTCATTCAGGAACCTGCGGCTTGTCGCCGGATCGATCATAACGCCCCAGATCATATCTTCAGTCGGCAGCGGATAAGCGAAACGGAATAAGGACAAATGTATCGGCTGAGCGCCCGCTTTCACTAAAATCTTGAGCGCGCCGGAAGTCGCGCCGGGATTTGTCGTTGTCGCCACGCCGGCAAGAAACGGAACTTCCGCAGAACGAAATGCTTTGTCTCTGGCGTAACCGCCGGTCGCGAAGATGACGCCCTGATTGGCGCGGATCTTTTTCTCCACGCCCGTACGATTGGTCAGATCGTCGCTCTCAGGCGTATCAAAGTAATAATTCTCTCTGACTTTCAGACCGACCACCGCTTTCTTATCATCAAAGAGGACTTCATCGGCTTTGCAGTGCACTCGAACGGTCACGTTCTTAAGACCTTCCATGTACTTCCACAGCGCGTTCAGAAGACCGGCGCCGTCGCCCTCGGAAATCAGCACGCGCGGCTGGGAGTGACCGCCGAGCTTCAGAAGCCGTCCGTCCCACTTAACGCCTCTTGCGGTCATAAACGCTTCTGCTCTGGCGGTATTTTTCGCCATTTCCAGGGCTTTCTCATAGTCGCCCATAGAGCCGGACACTTTGTACATGTCAGAGGCAAGCTGCTCCGGAGAATCCTGGATGCCTTTGGCCTTTTGCGCGGGAGATCCGACACAGGCAAAATTCAGGCCGCTGATGCGGGAGGTACCCCCAAGACGGCTCATCTTCTCAATCATGAGCACTTTGGCGCCCTGCTCAGCTGCGCTCAGCGCGGCCATTGTTCCGGCAATACCGCTGCCAACCACAATAATGTCGAATGTCTCGTCAAAGGACGGTTTGTCCTGAGCCTGCGCGCCGCCTGCGGAGACCGCGGCCGCCGCGGCCGCGGCTGCCGTCTGAAGGAACTTGCGTCTGCAAAGAGATGAGGTCATATATTTTTCTCCTAGTGTTGAGAAATGGTTTTATATGACCCTCAGTGTGGCGCAAAGATGTTTCCAAGCCGCCACGAATTTTTCAAAAAGATTAAAAAAACGCTACAAAACTTCTTCCGAAAGATCTTCAATGTAGTAGCCGATGCCGGAGTAGGATGCGATCGCCGTTCCGGCCAAGCCCGCCTCCGTCAGCTTTTTGCGAATGCGGGAAAAAGACACGCGAAGATAATTGAGCTCGCCGATATATTCCGCGCCCCACACCTGACGAAGCAAATCCTCATGCGTGAAGATTGTTCCAGGACGTTTATTTAAAACCAGCAGCAGACGGAATTCGGTATCCGCAAACTTAATATCAGCATCTTTGTAGCGGCACATTCTTCGATCCGGGAACATCACCAAGTCTCCGTTGTGCACAGTTTGTTCGGGTGCCTTTTCCGAATTAACGCGGCTTCTTCTCAATACCGCTTTGATACGCGCCGTCAGCTCTTCCATCGAAAACGGTTTGACGACGTAGTCATCGGCTCCGAGCTCCAAAGCCTTTGTTTTAATGCGGACTTCATCACGAGCCGATAAGAATATCGTCGGAATCGAGTACCTTTTACGCATCTCACTAAGAAATGTCAGTCCGTCAACCTCCGGCATCATATAGTCAAGAATGATAATGTCCGGTTTGCTCTTCTCAAGCAGAAACATTGCTTCTTCGGCCGACGCAGACAGGAGAACATCAAATCCGAAACCGTCGAGTGAACGAGAGAGAAGGCGCCTGATCTTGCTTTCGTCATCAATAATCAGGACTGTCGGTCTGATGCTGTTCATCATTATCTCCGCCGGGTTTTAAAAAATGGGTAATTCAATTGTAAAAACCGATCCGACTCCGGGCGTACTTCGCACCGAAATCGTTCCCTCATGAAGTTCTGCAAGCCGCTTGGTAATAAAGAGCCCGAGCCCTGTTCCGCTGATCCTGCGCGCAGAATCCATTCTGCACTGATAGAACCGATCAAAAACCTTTTCGCAATCAGCGCGTTCCATCCCGATTCCATTATCAGCAATTGTAATGACAAGACGGTCCTCTCTTCGCTCCGCATGCAGTGACACCCGACAAGGCCTTTCCGCCGAGCGGTAACGGTCCGCGTTGGAAAACAAATTCAGGAGTATTTGCAGAAACGCCTGTTTGTCGATAAACGCGGCTTTAGCCTCTTCGCTGATAGATACCTCGCAGCTGAAGTCATCCTGCCGAAGAAAACGTTTAAGCGCCTTTGAAATAAGCGGTTTTATGAGACAAAGCTCCCGATGAATCATATAGGAGCCGGACTCAAGTCTTGCCACATCAAGCCAGCGGGAAATTAAAGACTTCATTTCGTCTGCTTCATCAAGCAGCGCCTGAGCTGAAGATTTCAGCGCGTCACGGTCGGAGTTGTTGCGCAGATATTCCGCTTCGAGACGAATACAGGAAAGCGGCGTTTTGAGTTCGTGCGCCGCAACACCGATCAGCTCATCCTTTAATTTATCGACCTGAACCTCGGATGTGGCGTCCCGCATCAACACAACGACTAAGTCGTCTTTATCGATCTTCAGAGCGCGTAATTCATAAATAACTTTCTCGTGTTCACGGAAAATTTTCCCAAACGGGTTGGCGATGGCTGCTTCAATAACCTCATCAAGCTTGAGGGAGCGATCAGAGAGCACTGCCTGGGCCGCTTTATTGGAAAACAAAATACCGCCTTCTCTATTAAGAAGAACGACACCCTCGCTAATATCCGAGAAGACCACGCGCAGCATCGACTCCTGTTTATGAATCACATCCACCTGAGCCTGCACTTTATCTTCCAAGGATCGATTCAGCTGACTGAGCCTCTCGGTGGCTTCGTTCAATTTCTTCTGCATACGGCTGTAAAGCACCTGAAGCTGAACGATTTCTTTAGGAGAGCGTACTCGTTCGGATTTATCCGGAAGACTTCTGCCCGCCTGCATCTGCTTTGAGAGCTTTTCCACCGCACGCGCCACCGATACGGAAGCGGCATATCCGAACAAAATTGCCGTACACGCGGTAAAGAGCCAGACGATTAGATTGTTAAAAAGCAGTTTCTTATAGACACCGGCTCGATCTGTCTCGCTTGAGAACACGCCAACCAGCCAGTCTGAGCGGCTCAGCGGCTGAAGTATGCCGAGAAAACCGTTGATCGATATGGCCGAGGCACCCTTCGTGACCACTTTCAGTTCCGAAGAAGTCAGGTTCACTGCACCGGTTCCTTTTGCGGATGAAGAAAAAATTTCTCTGCCCCTGCGGTCAAAAATCGCGATTCGAAACTTGTCATCAGGCAAATCCTTCAAAACCGAATCGGAAAGCTCCCTCAAATCGAGCGCCGCCACCGCCAAACCCAAAAACTCCGATCCTTCGTACACAGACTTAGTGATGTTGACAATATCGCTGCGGGTCGCACCAACCGCATGGACAAGCCCGGACACGGTGACATCGGAGCTTCCCGCTCCTTTCCAATGGTCCCGACCGTTATGTGAAATTCCGAAGTTCGGCTCCCCTCGATCATTGAACCGCGGAGAAAAGGCGACGCTTCTGCCCTCAGCATCATCGAAATGGATGTTCAGAATTTCGGGCGCGCTTCGTCTGAGTTCATCTAAATGCCTCGAGAGTTTTTCCTGCTGATGACGCTCCTCCTTAAAGTACTCGGCGGCAACGCTGATCAGTCTTAGAGAAGACTCGAGCTTTGCATCAAGGCGATCGGAAACATACAGCGAAATCTGCTTTCGATTGGTTTCTTCCTTTGCGAGCTCATTCTGTGCTGACGAATACTGAAGCAGCCCGAGCACAACACACGGGAAGGTCGCGGCGGCCGCAGAAATGCAGAAAAGGATCGTACGAAATCGCATGGACAGTCGCTTTTTAAGAAGGAAGCTCGACTCATTATCTCCTAATTTCGCAGGCCGTTCGCTTGGCGTTTTCCATACTACGGACTTTCATAAAATCAAACAGCAAAGAGGATAATGTTGGTAAACCACAAAAAAGCTCAATCCATGGAAATCACCTTAACCATCATTCTGATCTGCTGCGCAGCCTTCTTTATTGCAGGATTCGTCGACTCTATCGCCGGCGGAGGCGGTCTCATCACAATGCCCGTGCTTCTTCTGCTGGGACTTCCCGCGCATTACACGCTCGGCACAGCCAAACTCTCTTCCTGTCTCGGTTCACTGACTGCGCTTATCACCTTTTGGAGAAAAGGAGCCGTCATAAAAGAAGTCGTCATACTCGGCGTTATCACGTCCTACTTGGGCGCTGCGGGCGCTTCCGGCGTCACGCTTCTTCTCTCAAATGAACTGATGACGATCATCATGATTTTTATGCTGCCGCTCGGGCTTCTGATCTCGCTCTTTTGCGGAGCCCTAAAGCTGGACGATCAGCCGCTTCCGAAGAAAGGACTTTGGTGGCGAGTCAGCGCGATCGGTCTTTCCGTCGGCTTCTACGAAGGGTTTTTCGGGCCCGGCGCGGGAAGTTTCTTTCTGATCGGAATCCATCTGCTGCTCCATGCAGGTTTAGTGAAATCTTCCGGCACAGCCAAGGCGTTCAATATCGCGGGCAATCTCGGCGCAGTCACAACCTTTGCATCGGCCGGAACCGTTGTATACGCGCTTGCGGTTCCCTGCGCCATTGCCAGCATTCTGGGCAACCATCTCGGAGCCGCCTATGCGGTAAAAGTCGGCCCGCGTCTGATACGCAATATGCTTTATGTCGTGCTCTTCATGCTCCTCGTATCGCTGGTCGTTAAATTTGTTATCTAAGAGAATGCTCAGCGCTTCAGAACCTAACGGTTACAGCGCAATATTGAGAAAATATTGAATATCAATAAAGTCACAGCGGCAGGAGCGTTCGACGGGAAAATACCGGGGGCGGTTACTTCAAAACGCGGGGAACGCGCTTGGCTACCGCGCATAGTAGTTCATAACCGATGGTGTCAAATGACGCGGCCGCTTCGTTCACTGAAAGCTCCCTGCCCCAAAAGACCACTCTGCTGCCTAAGCCCGCCTGCGGCACATCCGTCACATCAATCGTCAGCATATCCATCGAAACATTGCCAACCACCGGGGCAAAACGCCCTTCAACAAAAACTTTGCGGTCTTTGCCCGATTTCCTCGGATAGCCGTCCGCATAGCCGCAGGCGACAATCGCCAGACGCGTCGGCCGCTGCGCGATGAATTTGGAGCCGTAGCCCACCGCTTCTCCGACTTCGAGATCCTGCAGCGCCATAATCTCACTCTCGAAATTCATCACAGGCTCAACTCCAAGGGCTTCGGATGTGATGTTTCCATCAGGGCTTACACCGTACATTGCAATGCCTGCGCGCACCGCATGATCCAGCGCCTCGGGATGCCAAAGAATGGCTCCGGTATTGGACAGACACATATTCCCATACGCTCTGAGCGCCTGAAGGGCCGCAAGCTGCTTCTCAACCGTCACCGGCCGATCCTGAGGATAGGTCAATTCAGCGTTCGCAAAATGCGCCAAAATATCCGCGACTACCACATTGGGAATTGCCTGAAGCCGCTCAAGCACGCCTTGAATCCGATCCGGCCTAAAACCCAAACGATTCATGCCGGTGTTGCATTTCACATGCACGCGAAGCGGTTTTTTAAGCTGCGCGCGCTCAAGCCACTCAATCTGCCGCTCCTGATGAATCAATGTTTCAAAGTCATACTCGGATGCGGTTTGAATATCCGCTTCACTGAAAACGCCTTCAATCAGAAGAATGGGCTTGCGCCAGCCCGCTTTGCGCGCCTGCACGCCTTCGGAGGGATCGAGCAGCGCAAGACCGTCAACCGCTTTGTCAAAGACCGGCAAAAGACCGATAAGTCCGTGCCCGTATGCGTCCGCCTTAACAACCGCCCAAAAAAAACGCGCTCCGGCTTTTTCTCGAAGACATTCAATGTTTCTTAAAAGCGCAGAAGAATCAATAACGGCACGAATAGGTCTTGTCATGACGATAAATCCAAGGATTGAGCAATTCCTACATTCTAGCGACTTACCGTCACGAAATATTTAACCGAGCCCTCGATCCAATACCATCAGCAGACAAAAACCAAACATCAGACCCATCGTCGCGGCGGTCTGATGGCCTCTGCGATGAGTCTCCGGAATCACTTCGTGGAAGACCACAAAGAACATCGCGCCCGCTGACAGCGCTAAACCGAGCGGGTAGGCATAGCCGAGCTGCGCGGTAAGACTGACTCCGAATAAGGCGCCAATCGGCTCCATGAGCCCGGAGAGCACGCCGATCATGACGGCTTTCACACGTGAAATGCTCGTTGTACAGAGCGCAAGAACAACCGCTAGCCCCTCAGGCAGATCCTGCAGAGCGATCGCCGCGGTCAGCGGAACGCCAATCTGCATATCTTCTGCGGCAAATGAAATACCCATCGCCATGCCTTCAGGAACGTTGTGAATAATAATTGCAAGCACAAACAGCCAAATCCCGTCGCGAACCTGGATTTCCGGCCCTTCCACGCCGCTCTCAAAATGCTCATGCGGCGTAATGGCGTTGATGCCCAGCAAAAACACAATGCCGAGAAATATGCCGAATATGACCCACGCCATTGAAAGCCATTCATTGGCAAAAAGCTTATCGCTCGCTTCCAGCGCCGGCATCAAAAGAGAGAAGAAGGCTGCCGCGATCATCATTCCGGCCGCGCTTCCTAACATCAGATCCTCAGTTCGATCCGAAAGCTTGTTCATGAAGAGCCCAGGAATCGAGCCCGCAGCGGTGGCCGCAAACCCGACCATGCCCGCGCCTAAAGCATAGAGCGGCGCTTTCTCGTTGAGAACGAGAATGTCATAGACGGCACTCGCGCAGCTAAAGAAAACAATCAGAAAAAATAAAGCGCAGAAACACGCCCAAAGTTTATGCCTGCGGGCGTAATCTGCAATCGTAAGCGACTGAATCAAAATCTGTCCTCCGAGTTGCTTCAAGCATATTGAATCTCAGAGTCCGTTCGATCCCGAATCGGCTAATCTGAGTACACAAAAAAACGGACTGTCGTCAAAGGCAGTCCGTCTCGCTGAGTCATTAAAGCACTGCTATGGTTTTAACCGAATCAGCACTTCGTTTTCCTTAATCATGTTCAGCCTGCTGCGCGCCCGGCTCTCCATCGCCTGCTCGCCGCCGCGAAGGCTCTCGGCCTCCGCGGAGAGTCGATCAAGCTCTTCTTCGAGCGCTTTGTTGATGCGCTTCTGCTCATCAACCTGGGCACGCAACTCCGCAAGATTCGCGACACTGCCCTTGCCTTTCCAAAGCGGATACTGAATCGCGGCGACTAAGCCGAGAAGCAGAATCGCGAGAAGACGAGGAACAGTCAGATTGACCTTGCGGTTATAGCGTGACATAAATACTAGCGGCGTTTGATGTTGTAGAAGGCGTCAAGGCCCGGATAAACCGCAACTTCGCCAAGCTCTTCTTCAATACGAAGCAGCTGGTTGTACTTGGCCATGCGGTCGCTGCGGGACATTGATCCGGTCTTGATCTGGCCGGCGTTGGTGCCGACGGCGATGTCAGCAATCGTGGAGTCCTCGGTTTCACCGGAACGATGAGAGACAACCGCGGTGTAGCGAGCGCGTTTGGCCATCTCAATCGCTTCAAATGTCTCGGTCAGCGTGCCGATCTGGTTAATCTTGATCAGGATCGAGTTGGCGATGCCGCGTTCAATACCCTCTTTCAGAATCTTGGTGTTGGTCACGTAAAGATCGTCACCGACGAGCTGGATTCTGTCGCCGAGCGCTTCGGTAAGCTTGGCCCAGCCTTCCCAATCGCCTTCAGCCATGCCGTCTTCAATCGAGATGATCGGATACTTGTCGCACCACTCAGTCATCTTCTGAATCCATTCATCAGCTGTGAGCTTCAGGCCCTGTCCCTTCTGGTCATAAATACCGTCGTGGTAGAACTCGCTCGAAGCGCAGTCAAGGCCGAGGAATACGTCTTTGCCGGGCTTGTAACCGGCCGCTTCGATCGCTTCCAGAATAAATTCAATCGCGGCTTCGTGGCTGTCAATGTTGGGTGCAAAACCGCCTTCGTCACCAACCGCTGTGGACATGCCCTTGGCGTTCATAATCTTCTTGAGCGCGTGGAAAATCTCCGCGCCGCAGCGCAGGGCTTCACGGAAAGAAGGCAGACCGGCCGGAATAATCATGAATTCTTGGATGTCCAGGTTGTTGTTGGCGTGCGCGCCGCCGTTCACCACGTTCATCATCGGAACCGGAAGGTTGCAGCCGTTAATGCCGCCGAAATAGCGATAAAGCGGCAGGCCGAGCTCATCAGCCGCGGCTCTGGCGACCGCCAGAGAAACAGCCAGAATCGCGTTGGCGCCGAGACGGGCTTTGTTGGGCGTACCGTCAAGCTCAACCATGAGCTTGTCAATGAGCGCCTGCTCGGTCACTTCAAGACCGAGAATTTCATCACGAATCTCACCGTTGACATGGTCAACCGCGGCTAAAACACCTTTGCCGAGGAAACGGGATTTGTCTCCGTCGCGAAGCTCAATTGCTTCACGGCTGCCGGTGGATGCGCCGCTCGGAACCGCTACGCGGCCAAAGGCGCCGGATTCAAGAATAACTTCCGCTTCAACGGTAGGATTGCCGCGGGAGTCCATTACTTCACGGCCGATTACTTCAACAATTGCACTCATTGATGCCTCTTTGATGTTGGGTTAACGTAATTGATTTTCTAAAAACTGATCACCGGTCTTAACCAGCGTGTCGATCTGCTTGAGCGTGGTCAGAAGCTCTTCCATCTTGTCAAGCGGAACCATGTTCGGACCGTCGCTCTTGGCGCAGCACGGATTCGGATGCGTTTCCATAAAGAAACCGGAAACACCGACCGCGGCGGCCGCTCTCGCAAGCGGCGGAACAAATTCGCGCTTGCCGCCCGAAGAAGTTCCCTGTCCGCCGGGAAGCTGCACGGAATGCGTCGCGTCAAAAATCACCGGCGCATTGCACTCACGCATAATCACCAGACTGCGCATGTCCGCGACTAAATTGCCGTAGCCAAAACTCGCGCCTCTTTCGCAAACCATAAAACGGTCTTCATCCAGGCCGGCTTCTTTGGCAGCGTGACGCGCCTTCAGAACAACCTGCTTCATATCCTGCGGCGCAAGAAACTGACCCTTCTTAATATTGACGGGCTTGCCGCTTCTTGCACACGCGACGATAAAGTCAGTCTGTCGGCATAAAAACGCTGGAGTCTGAAGCAAATCCACAACAGCGGCTGCTTCAGGCACTTCTTCGGCCGTATGCACGTCTGTGACGACGGGAACTCCAATCTGACGGCGAACTTCTTCCAAAATACGCAGACCGTTCTGCATGCCCGGACCTCGGAAACTCAGATCCGAGGAACGGTTCGCTTTGTCATAGCTCGCCTTAAAAATATAGGGAATCCCAAGTTTATCGGTGACTTCCTTCATCTTGCCGGCAATATCAAGAACCAACTGCTCGCTCTCGATGACACAGGGGCCAGCCAGCAAAATAAACGGATGATTCAGACCGACTTCAAAACCGCAAAGCTTCATAAATTATTTCTGATCCTTCTTCTCGTGTTCGTGGTGGTACTTGGCTGCCGCGTTAATGAACGCGTTAAACAGCGGATGACCAAAACGCGGGGTGGAGGTAAATTCCGGATGGAACTGAACACCCATAAAGAAAGAGTGGTCAGGCAGTTCCATAATTTCAGGCAGATTTTCTCCCGGAGTGCGGGCGGAAATCACCATGCCGGCCTTTTCAAACTGATCGCAGTAGGCGTTGTTCACCTCATAGCGATGACGATGACGTTCGGCTACTTCATTGCCGTAAATAGAAGCGGTCAGTGTGCCGGGCTTAACCGGAACGATCTGCTTGCCTAAACGCATTGTACCGCCGAGGTCGCTGTCCTCGCTGCGGCGTTCAATAACACCGGTGTGATCCTTCCATTCGGTGATCAGCGCGACCACAGGATGCGGCGTATCGGCGTCAAGCTCGGTGGAGTTGGCCCTGCCTAAACCGCAGACATTGCGCGCGAATTCAATCACAGCAAGCTGCATGCCCAGACAAATGCCGAGATACGGAATATCATTTTTACGAGCATACTCAATCGCTTTGATCTTGCCTTCAGTGCCGCGCTTGCCGAAGCCGCCCGGAACCAAAATTGCGTCCATGCCCTTGAGGCAGTCAGTACCGTCTTTCTCAAGAATTTCCGCTTCAATAAAGGTCACGTTGACTTTATGACCGGTGTGAATACCGGCGTGAACCAGCGCCTCATTCAGAGACTTGTAGGAATCCTTCAGGTCATACTTTCCGATCATCGCAAGATTGACTTGATCTTTAGGATGCTCCAGACGGTCTACAACCTTGTCCCATGCGGACAGATCCGCCGGCTTCGGGTTGATGTCAAGCGTCTTGCAGACGATGTCGTCAAGTCCCTGCTCATGCAGCATCATCGGGACTTTGTAAATAGTGTCCACGTCCCAAACGGAAATCACGGCGTCCATCGGAACATTGGCAAAAAGAGAAATCTTGGCGCGCTCATCATCCGGAATCTTGCGATCGGCTCGACAAAGCAGCACGTTCGGAATGATGCCGATCTTGCGCAGCTCACCTACAGAATGCTGAGTCGGCTTTGTCTTCAGTTCTCCGGCGCTTGCGATATAGGGCACGAGCGTCAGATGAATGAAACAGGTATTGTTTCTGCCGGCACGCAGCGACAGCTGACGAACCGCTTCAAGGAACGGCAGAGATTCAATGTCGCCCACCGTTCCGCCGATTTCAACCAGCGCGATATCTGGGTCGCCCGCGGCATGCGCGCCGCGCGCAATGAAGTCCTGAATCTCGTTTGTAATGTGCGGAATCACCTGCACGGTCTTGCCCAAATACTCTCCGCGGCGCTCCTTGCGCAGCACGTTGCTGTAAATCTGACCGGTTGTAAAGTTATTGGCCTTGTGCATCTTCGGAGTAATGAAGCGCTCATAGTGACCTAAATCCAGGTCGGTTTCCGCGCCGTCTTCCGTTACGAAGACTTCGCCGTGCTGAAACGGGCTCATCGTGCCCGGGTCAACGTTAATATAAGGATCCATCTTAATGATGGTGACGGTTAGTCCTCTGGACTCCAGGATGGCGGCTAAGGAAGCGGCTGCAATACCTTTCCCCAGTGAAGAAACCACACCGCCTGTAACAAATACATATTTCGTCATCTTATTCTCAGCAGAAAAAAAAAAGAGACGCGCTTCAAGTGAGTTGGCGTAATCCCGCTAATTATAACTTTAGTGTCCTAATTTGTAACCCGCTCGAGGTTCGTTCTGACGGTTTGATACATGTACGCGGACACAAAAAGGGCAAACACGGAGCTACTCAGCGCTTTAATGCGTCTCAGTCTTCGAAGAGGCAGGCTCCGGCTGAAGCGTAATGTGCGAAATACCGTACCGCGTTTCCAGCATTTGACGGCACTGCTCAAGTACTTCCGCCCAAGTGTTCATATCCTCAATCAGCACGTGCGCCGACAACGCTATTTCATTGGGCGTCATATCCCAAATGTGCAGGTCATGCACGGCATACACATTCGGAATCCGTTCAAGATCTGATCCGACCTCCGCGTAAGGAATCCCCTCGGGAACACCGTCTAAAAGCAAATGTACGGAATCACGAAGCACGTGATACGAAGAGTTCAAAATCAGCAGACTCACAAATATCGACAGAATCGGGTCCACAACCGTCGGACCGCCGAAATAAATCACAGCGCCCGCAATAATCGCAGCCACCGAGCCGAGCAAATCTCCAAGCACATGAAGAAGCGCCGCCCGTGTATTCAGACTGTCCTTATCGTGTGAAAGTGTCTTGGCGACCACAATGTTGATAATCAGACCAACCGTCGCCACGATAAACACACTCGCGCCGTTTACGCTCTGCGGATCGGTAAATCGCTCAACCGCTTCAAAAACAATCCAGCCGACTACCCCGAACATCACAATCGCATTGATGAGCGCGGCCAGTACTTCGACCTTGGCCAGACCGAATGAATACTTTCCAGTTGCCGGACGAGCCGCCAGGAGATTCGCCGCCAGCGCAAAAAGCAGCGAAGCCGAATCCGTTACCATGTGACCGGCGTCTGAAATAAGCGCTAGAGAATTGGATAAAAAACCGCCGACCGCTTCAACCAGCGCATAGCCAAGCGTTAAACACACCGCGGCAATAAGCACTTTCTTGGATGTTCCGCCGCCCTGATGGGTATAGCTGCTGTCACCGTGAAAATGCTTGGTAAGCTGACTCTCTAAATTCATGGTTGTTCACTGTTCCCGACCGCCTGCAGCAGCGACAGATCGCTAAGTTTCAGTCGATAGCCGTCAAGGAGCTGTTCCATCAGGCACTTTTCTTCATATTTCGGATACCGGCGCCCTTCTGCCGCTAAAAATTTCTCAATGACTTTTTTAAGCGTTTTTTCGGGCTCATGCCGGTCAAGCTCACGGATGACCGCATCCGTGGTCAGCACGCTTCGTTTCATGAGACCGGTGCCTAAGATGTTAATAATGGTCTCTCTGAAACAGTCAATCTTGTATGACATCGCTCGCTTACGGCTCACCAGCGGAATGAAAATAAAAAACAGGCCCACGCCGATGCTGATCGGAATGGAAACTCGTCCCGCAACCGATTCAGGGATCGACAAAACCGCCAGAAGAACCGCCGCCAAAATAAAGCTTCCGCCCACAATCCACATCATAAACGCGTCTGTCAAATGCTCAAACCGACCCATACGGCTGACGTCAGCCTCTAGCCGGTCAATCTGATTAAGGACATGAACCGCTTCTTTGCGGGAAATCGAAGCTTCCCGAACCAGAGTTCCGATCGGAATCATGTTCAGAAAATCCCACTCCGCTTTGGAGAGCGCCGACGGATTGCGGCTCAGCTGCAGAAAAAGCGCAGCAAGCTTTAATCCGACATCCGAATCCTCTTGATAATAATGGTTGTATGTCATAAACGCGTGTCAACAGAAGTGTGCCGCATATGCAGTACTTATCTTCGTGAATCTTAACAAATCGAATGCGCCGTCAGTGACTTGCCGCACCGTTTTGCACGCAAAAAAACAGGTCTGACACAAGCGCATCAGACCCGTTTGGAATTCAGGCGGAAATTACATTAGGAAAATGTAAGTCAGCACCAGGAAGATCGGTACCAAAATACCGTAGGACCAGGCCACGAAGCCGAAGAAACTCGGCATACGGACACCCCGGTTCTGAACGATACTGACCACCATGAAGTTCGGAGCGTTGCCGATGTAGGTCATCGCGCCCATAAACACCGCGCCCATGGAAATCGCCATCAGGGTATGCGCTCCGCCGGTCATCAGGAAAGTCGGATCATTGCCGGCAAGATTGAAGAACGCGAGATAGGTCGGCGCGTTATCAAGGAAGCTGGAAAGCATGCCGGTGAGCCAGAAGTAAGCCGCATTGATGGGCTGTCCGTTCGCGTCGGAAACTAGAGCAACAACCGGAGCAAACGCGCCGGAAGAACCCGCTCTCAGCATCTCAAGCACCGGCACAATCGTCACGAAAATGCCGAAGAAGAGCTTGCCGACTTCCAAAATCGGCTCCCATGAGAACTGGTTCGCGTCTCTGTATTCTTTCTTCGTCAAAACCAGAGAAAGAATCGCGGCGAGCACAAAAATGCCGTCACGTACTAAAGACTCAAGCTTGAAGTGGTTGCCGAGAAATTCATACTCGACACCGCTCTTCCAGAAACCGGAAAGAAGGACCGCGCCGATAATCAGAGCCAGAAGAACAAAGTTCACAACACCTTCAAAACCAACCGGAATATTGCCGGCGGGCTTCTTCAGCTCTTCGTTGTCTTTGAGCTCTTTGCGGTACAGGTAGCTGTCAAGCAGGAAGTAAATAACCAGGAGCATACCGACCGCAAGTCCGGTCACTTCCCATAAGTGCTGAGCGGTCCAGAAGAATGTGACGCCTCTCAGGAAGCCTAAGAAAAGCGGAGGATCGCCGAGCGGAGTCAGAGAACCGGCAATATTGGCGACAATGAAAATAAAGAAAATATAGGTATGCATCTGATAGCGTCTCATGCGGTTGGCAGAGAGCAGCGGACGAATCAGAAGCATCGCGGCGCCGGTTGTGCCCATGAAGTTTGCGAGAACCGCGCCCGTCAGAAGAAATGTTGTGTTGAGCTTCGGTTTGCCGACAAAAGATCCCTTCAGATGAATACCGCCCGCAACAATGTAGAGCGAGCCCACAAAGATAATAAAGGGAACGTAATCGCCGAGCAGTGCGTGCGCTAATGCGTGAATACTGGTGTCGGAACCGTAAAACACAAACAGCGGAACCGCCGAAAGAATGGCCCAGCCAAGCGCGATCTTGCCGTAGTTCTTATGCCAGAAATGGGCAAAAAGCAAAGGTCCGAGGGCGATACTTAAAAGAATTCCCGCAAAAGGAATTGCCCAGCAAAGGGAAAGCTCACTGCCCGGAAGCGCCGCATTCGCCGTCATCGGCAAAAACGCGCCCAGAGCAGCCGCGAGCACAGCCCCTATCGATTTGTTGATCATTATTTTCCTTTAAAAAATGCTGCCCACGATCCCATCAGTCGGTCCGTGCTTTTGCCAACTGAAAAGTCCCGTCGAGCTTAACGATCGAATAAAAAAGGACAACCCCCGCGTCTGTCGCACAAACGCGGGAGAAAAAATCTTCTTATTCAAGAAATAAGCACGAAGTCTATCAAATTTTACTCTGCGGCATTAATTTATCGCATGTTGAAAACGCTTTTCAGATAGTTCAAATACGACTCGTCTTCGCACATGCTCTTTCCGGGCGAATCTGAAACTTTCGCCACCGGCTGATCATTGCAGCGCACAAGTTTCAGCACATTCTGTAGCGCGGGCACCCCGACGTCATTGACAAGATTGGTTCCAATACCAAAACCCACCCGAATTCTTCCGTTAAAGCGTTCATACAGACTGATCGTTTTAGGAATATTCAGCATGTCGGAAAAGATCAGGGTCTTTGTACGCGGGTCACAGCGATTTTTCTTATAGTGCTCAATAATTCGCTCGCCCCACTGATAAGGATCGCCCGAATCATGGCGCGCTCCGTCAAAGAGCTTGCAGAAGTACATATCAAAATCCGAGAGGAACGCGTCAATGCCGTACACATCGGAAAGTGCGATACCCAAGTCTCCCCGGTACTCCTTAGCCCACATTTCAAAGGCGTACTTCTGAGAGTCTCTCAGACGAGGACCGAGCGCCTGACAGGCCTGTAAATATTCATGCGCCATCGTGCCAAGCGGCGTGAGCCCCTCGGTCATCGCGAAATACACATTGCTTGTGCCGGTAAACTGCAGCCCCATCTGATCACGCATCGTACAGATCACTTCTTTCTGCCACTCTTTAGAAAAGCGCCGTCTTGTTCCGTACTCGGAAATGCCCAAACCCGGATGTTTTTTTACATCCGCAATCTTCTGCGCAAGACGCTCGCGACCCAGCGTGAAGTCGGTATCGGGATAGAATTTGCGGTAGTAGCACTCGCAGACAATCGCCAGTACCGGAATTTCAAACATGATGGTATGCAGCCACGGGCCTCGTACTCGGATCTCAATATCAGTATCGCTGCCCTCGGCGCGTGTCACGCTTACCGCGCTGCGCTTCAAATGAAAGAGTTCGAGGAAATCGACAAAATCACTTTTGATGAACCTCAGACTTCTCAGATAATCCAGTTCTTCGCGGCGGAAATGAAGCGCGCATAAATGATCAAGCTCTTCGTTGATCGGACCGATCACGGCCTGCAGATCCGTCCCTTCATTGCGGCATTTGAATTTATATTCAACCTGAGCCGCAGGAAACTGATGCAGCACGCACTGCATCATGGTGAATTTGTATAAGTCTGTGTCCAACAGTGAATCAATAACCACGAGGTCACTCCAATCAGGTGAATTGAAATCTTCTAAAGTGAGTATAGGACACTGAGGCTTGGCTTTTTCTAATTGACTGAAGAGATGTTGCCTACTATTGGAAATACTCCGATTTTGACGCCCTCAAAAGTTTTAAAATACCAGGTTTGACTATTAATGAACAAAGAACAAACGGAGTTACTGAATGGCACATGTTGTGACCGAACCCTGCATCCTTTGCAAGTACACCGACTGTGTGGACGTCTGCCCGGTTGACTGCTTCCGCGAAGGTCCGAACTTCCTCGTAATCGATCCGGATGAATGCATTGACTGCGCGGTCTGCATTCCGGAATGCCCGACCAACGCGATTATGGCTGAAGAGGATGTTCCTGAAGATCAGCAGGAATTTATCGCCCTGAACGCGGAACTTGCCCGAGTATGGCCTTCCATTACTCGTATGAAACCGCACACCGACGAAGCGGAAAAATGGAGAGACGTGCTCGATAAACGTCAGTACCTGAAGAAGGAACTCGACGAGTGAGCGCAGAACGCATCCAAATCCGCCTTCTGGAAAGACGCGAATGGCGCAAGGGCCTTGTGTCCCTGCGCTTTGAAAAACCGAGAGACTTCACATTTAAGCCCGGTCAGTTCGTACGCCTCGGCATAACGACAGCCGACGGACAATACAGCGCCAGAGCTTATTCCATGGTCTCTCTGCCCGAGGATAATTTCCTCGAATTCTTTATCGTGGAAGTTCAGGGCGGCACTGTCTCCCCGCTTCTTGTTTCGCTTAAAGCGGGAAGCTCAGTATGGCTTGAACCCGACCTCTTCGGGAGCATGCTCCCTGAGAGACTGCCTGCGGGCGAAAGCCTGTGGTGCCTGAGTTCAGGTACTGGTCTGGCGCCTTTTCTCAGTATCCTTCGCGAGGAAAGCACTTGGCTCAAGTGGCGTAAAACCGTACTGGTGCACTCAGTCCGCTGCAGCGAAGACCTTGCCTACACTCAGCTAATTGAAAAAATCCGGACCGACTCTTCTTTGGCCGGCGCTAACGAGCGTGAGCTTATCTATATCCCGATCGTCACGCGTGAGGCAACGCAGTTCCTCTCTCAGCGCATCCCGAAACTTATCGTCGGCGGAGAGCTCGAAGACGCCGCCGCGCTGAAACTCGATCCTCAGAATGCCCGCGTCCTTTTATGCGGCAACCCCGATATGATCAAAGAAACCCGAGCCATCCTGAAAGACAAAGGCTTTAAAGCGCCCCGTCGCACCGAGCCCGGCAGCCTTCTCGCGGAAAACCTCTGGAATGACTAATCCTGTCGATATCGAAGCGATCCTGCCGCAGACGCAATGCCGTCAGTGCGGCTATAAAGACTGCGCCGATTACGCCCGCGCGATCGCCGGCGGAGAAAAACACAACCGCTGCCCTGCGGGCGGAGACGCCGTCATTTATCGTCTCTCCCAATTGCTCGGCCGGGAAGTACTCCCGCTCGACGAAACCTGCGGCCGACACGTTCCTCCCGAAATCGCCGAGATCGATCTCAAGCGCTGCATCGGCTGCACGCTGTGCGTGGCCGCATGCCCGACCGAAGCGATTATCGGCGCGCCTAAGCACCTGCACATGGTCGACGCCGATCGCTGCAACGGTTGCTGCCTCTGTCAGCTCGCCTGCCCTGTCGACTGTATCCGCATGATTGAGGTTCCAAGAGCGTGGACGGAAGATCTTGCTCAGCGCTCCCGTAGCAACTACCTCAGGGGCAAAGCGCGCAAGGAAGAACGCCGTCGCCTTGAAGAGGAACGCCTCAACTCAAAGAGCCAAAAAGATAAAAAGGATTTTCTGGCGGCTCTTCTCAAGCGCAAACGAAACAAATGAACCCGCAAAAAAGACTGGAAATCCTGCAGCGCCTGCAGGCTGACAACCCAAACCCGAAAAGCGAACTCGAGTACTCGTCTCCCTTTGAACTGCTGATCGCGGTTGTTCTTTCCGCGCAGGCAACCGATAAAAGCGTCAACGAAGCAACCCGAGTACTGTTTCCGCTTGCCAACACACCGGAAAAAATTCTTGAACTCGGCGCGGATAATTTTCTGGAAATCGTCCGTCACATCGGACTTTTCCGCAGCAAAACCAAAAACGTCATGCAGCTGTGTCAGGAACTGATCGACAAATACGACAGCCGGGTGCCGGAAGACTTCGAAGCCTTGGTCGCTCTGCCGGGTGTGGGCCGCAAAACCGCCAGTGTCGTGATGAACGTCGCATTTAATCATCCGCTCATCGCCGTGGACACGCACGTTTTTCGAGTCGCCAACCGCACCGGTTACGCAAAGGGAAAAACACCGGAAGAAATTCAGAAAAAAATGGAGCGCTACACCCCGCTGCCGTACCGCGTCGACGCGCACCACTGGTTTATTCTTCTCGGCCGCTACATCTGCAAGGCAAGAAGCCCGGAGTGCTGGAAATGCTGCATCAATGATCTTTGCGAGTACAAAGAAAAAGTTCTGGTAAAGCCGGAGAAAAAGAAAGTTAAAAAAATGATTCCCGGGACCTAAATGAGTTCCTGTAAGCCGCCGTTAAACGGGCGGCTTTTTTGTCTCGTACCCTAAAAAACAATATCGCCTTTGAAATTGTTCTCTTTGCGCAGCATCTTTAAAAGTTTCTTTGCGGGGATCTTGCGCGAAGCGGTCAGCTCAGCCGCCCTCTGATCCAGAAGCTCCGCGGGATAAGTCTCTTTAGGACCGTTCTTTGCAAGAATAATGCGGTTGCCCTCCGCGACCTCCGGCATCACCAGCACTTGCCCGTTAAACGCTTCAGAGATCGCGTCAAGACTCTTCGTGAAATCCTCTCCTCCGAACACGTTGTAGCTGGAAACGCCTCCGTCCCGAAGCGCCTTTCGGCACAGCCGATAAAAGGGCACGTCGTTGTAAACCGGCCCCCACGCCTCTGCGTCGTAAATATCCGTAAGCAGCCAGTCCGCGCTCTTTTGCGCGCCGACCAGATACTTTTTGCAGTCTTCAAAAATCGTCTCCAGATGATCGTCGTCATCGGGCATCTTGAACCACATGCGCGAGGCCATGTAGACCTCTTCAGCGATCTCTACCACACGCGTCTTCGCCTCGGGAAAGTACTTCCATGTGTATTTGGCCAGACCGCCGGCACCCAGCCCAAGCTGCAGAATCTCTTTAGGTTCCGGCACAAACAGCATCAGCGCCATCATCGACTGCTGATAATCCAGCGCGAGCTGATACGGACGATTAATTCGCATGCCGCCCTGAATCCACTCCGTACCGAAATGCAGGAATCGAAAACCGCCAAGTTCGGAAAAATCAACCGGTGTTTTTTTGCGTCTGGACATATCGAACCTCTCATCAAAACAGTCTGCTATGTTAACAGTACTCGCCCCTAATCTCTTTTAGGAGCATAAATGAAAAACGGACAGCCGCCTGAGCTGTCCGCCTTATAAATACCAGCGATCAATCAGTCATTAATTGATGGTCGCTCCGTCCTTTGCCGTGTCAAGAAGCATCTGATTCATTCTCTTGACGAAACCGGCCGGATCCTTCAGCTGCTCGCCTGCCATCAGCTGAGCCTGCTCAAGCAGAAGTTTTGCCCACTCGCCGGAGAAGGCACCGCTTTCCTTGAGTCTGGAAACCAGCGGATTGTTCGGGTTGAGCTCAAGAATCGGTTTCGGATCGGGAACATCCTGACCCGCGGCGCGCATCATGCGAACAAATGCCGGATTAAGTGCGTTCGGATCCGTCACGATGCAAGCCGGAGAATCCGTCAGACGAAGCGTCATGCGGACATCTTCAACCTCGTCGCCAAGAGACTCTTTGAAGCGTTCCACCAAGGGCTGATATTCCGTCTGAACTTTGGCTTTCTCTTCTTTCTCTTCAGCGTCGCTAAGCTCTCCAAGATCGAGATCCCCCTTGGCGATATTGACGAGCTGCTTGCCGTCAAACTCAGTCATAAACTGAGTCATCCATTCGTCAATCGGGCCGCTCAGAAGAAGCACTTCAATATCCTTCTTTCTGAAGAGTTCCAGAAGCGGGCTCTTGGCAGCGGCTTCGGTGGTTTCTCCTGTGACGTAGTAAACGGAGTTCTGACCGGTCTTCATGCGGCTGATATAGCCCTCAAGCGTGACAGAGGGTTTGCCTTCGCTTGACGTGGAAACGAATCTCAGCAGTTTGGCGATACGGTCCTTGTTGCTCGGATCTTCGCCAAGGCCTTCTTTCAGAACGTTGCCGAACATCGCCCAGAACTTGTCGTAATCAGCGGCACGGTTTGCGGCCAAGTCTTCGAGCATGGAAAGCACACGCTTTGTTGTGCCGTCTCTGATCACACGCAGATCGCGGGTCTGCTGAAGAATTTCACGGCTGACGTTCAGCGGCAGGTCTTCCGAATCAATAACACCGCGGATAAATCTCAGATATCTCGGCAGAAGCTTGCTCGAGTCATCCATAATGAAGACGCGCTTTACGTAGAGCTTTAAGCCGTGCACGCTCTCTCTGTCCCAAAGATCATAGGGAACGGTCGAGGGAACATACAACAGCTGAATATATTCGTTGCGGCCCTCCACCTTGTTGTGCGTCCAGCAAAGCGGATCACTCGAATCGTGGGAAAGGTGATGGAAGAATTCTTTGTACTGATCTTCCGTAATCTCGGATTTCGGACGAGCCCAGATGGCCGAGCCCTGGTTAACCGCTTCCCATTCACCGGTCTCAATTAATTTGTCTTCCTTATACTCGTCTTTGCCCATCAGGATCGGCGTGGAAATATGGTCGGAGTATTTCTGAAGAATATTGCGGATACGGTATTTGCTGACCAGATCGCGGTCTTCGCTCTTAATAGAAAGAATCACATCCGTGCCGAAGTGGTCACGCGTTGTATTTTCGACCGTGAACTCGCCCTCTCCGCTGCTCTCCCACATGGTTGCGGCGTCAGCCGGATCACCGGCTTTGCGCGTAATCACGGTAACTTTGTCCGCGACAATGAATGCAGAATAAAAACCGACGCCGAACTGACCGATCAGCTGAGCATCCTTCTGCTGATCACCGGAAAGGTGCGCAAAAAATTCTTTTGTGCCGCTCTTGGCGATCGTACCAAGATGTTCAATGACTTCACTGCGCGTCATGCCAATGCCGTCATCGCTAATCGTAATTAACTGTTTTTGTTCATCCACTCCAATACGAATGGACGGGTGCGGATCCTGTTTTAACAAGGCCGGATTGTCCAACGCCGCAAAACGCAGCTTATCAATAGCATCCGAAGCGTTAGAAACCAATTCACGCAGAAAAATCTCCCGATTGGAGTACAGCGAATGCACCATCAGGTGAAGCATTTGTTTTACTTCAGTCTGGAAGCCCAAAGTTTCTTTTTTGTTTTCTGACATTAATAACCTCACAGAAATTAATTACCTATCTAACACTCTATTTGGTGTCAATTTTCTAATTTTCAAACACCTTTTGTTGTAATATCTTCTGCGCATAGGCAAATAGGGGAACTCACCCTCTTCCCTTACCCGTTTTGGTTCAATGCCTGTACGTAGAACTGTCAAAAGCAGCTAAAAAATTTCAGTTATCCTCGCGTTCGTCGAGGCATTCAATAATTAAAGGCCTATCAATGTCAGAATTTGAACTTTCCGCGACCCCGCCGAAATCCGTTCGCACGCGCGGGTCTCAACGATCTATTATTCGCGAGCTTTTAAAGCTCGCTTCCAAACCGGACGTTATTTCTTTCGCGGGTGGTCTGCCTTCACCGAAAAGCTTTCCGGTTGAAGCCATTGAAAAAGCGACTGACTGGGTTTTGGAACACCACGGCGCTCAGGCGCTTCAGTACTCAAGCACGGAAGGCGAACCGGCTCTGAGAAAAGCAATCGCCGAACGCGAAACAGAATTGAGCGCTCCGGTTGAAGCGGACAATATTCAGATTGTCTCCGGCTCTCAGCAGGCGCTGGACCTCATCGGCTCGGCCTATGTTGATGAGGGTTCCGTCATCGCGGTGGAAAATCCGACTTACCTCGGCGCGCTCTCCGCTTTCAAACTGCAGAGACCGACTTTCTTAACCATCCCAACTGACGAATACGGCCTCAACCCCGATAAAATCGGTCCGGAATTCCGCGGCATCCGCTTCGCCTACGTGATTCCGACATTCCAGAATCCGACCGGCATTACGCTTTCCGAAGAAAGAAGAAAGAAACTTGCGGAAAAAGCCCGCGAATACGATTTCTGGATTATTGAAGACAACCCCTACGGTGAGCTCTGGTATGATCATCAGCCGCCGAAACCGATCCGCTGCTACGCTCCGGAAAGAACGTTAACTTTGGGTACCTTCTCAAAGGTCCTCTCCCCCGGATTCCGACTCGGTTATGTCGTCGGCCCCAAAACCGCTCTTGATCCGCTTATCGTACTCAAACAGGCGGTTGATCTGCACACTTCCACATTCACGCAGCTGATTTCCGCTCGTTGCCTGGATACCGGCCTGATGAATGCGCATATGCCGGCCGTTCGCGAACTCTACAAAACACAGTGCAGCTGTATGCTCGAAGCGCTCGAGAAATACTTCCCGCAGGGAACAAGCTGGACTAAACCCGACGGCGGAATGTTTATTTGGGTCACTCTGCCCGAATACATCAATACCGATGAGATGATGAAAGAAGCACTCGATCGTAAGGTCGCCTATGTTCCGGGTTCTGCTTTCTATGCTAATGAACCGGAACTCAATAAGATGCGTCTGTCTTTTGTCACCGTTCCTCCGGAAAAGATTGACGCCGGTATTAAGATCCTCGCTCAGCTCGTCAAAGAAAGAATCGACGCCCGCGAGGCCAAATAAATAATTAAGGGCGTCCGAAAGACGCCCCGCCGAAAGCCGCTGTCCGCAGCGTTTTTTTTATTTAGCGCCCGCCGCAAACGTATTGCATGCTTCCGGATTTCCGCTGTCAAACCCGGTCTTAAACCAGTAATAGCGCTGCTCGGACGAGCCGTGCGTGAAACTGTCCGGAACCACTCTGCCCTGCGCTTGTTTCTGCAGGCGGTCATCTCCGATCGCAGTCGCTGTCTTAAGCGCTTCTTCCAAGTCGCCCTTTTCAAGGATACCTTCTTTATTCATTTGATGGCCCCAGACACCCGCGAGGCAGTCGGCCTGAAGTTCAAGACGGACAGAGAGCTGATTGGCTTCCTTCGGACTCACCTGCGACTGCAGTTTCTGAACCTGAGGCGCGATGCCGAGCAAATTCTGGACATGGTGTCCGACTTCGTGCGCCAGCACATAACCTAACGCGAAATCTCCTCCGCCGCCAAGCCTCTTCTGCATATCCTTATAGAAGGACAAATCCACATAAAGCTTCTGATCCTGCGGACAGTAGAACGGGCCCATAGCCGCCTGACCGTAACCGCAGGCCGTCTTTGTGGAACCGGTATAAAGAACCATCTTCGGTGGCGTATACGCCTTTCCGGAATTTCTGAAAATTTTTCCCCAGGTGTCCTCTGTGGATTTCAGCGCAACAGAAGAGAACTTCGCAAGTTCTTCCTCCTGAGCCGTCGGCTTGTAGGGAACGGACTGAGTGGTCTGCGTCTGCATCGAGGAGTCCAGACCCAGCAGCGGTGTGAGATCGATGCCGTAATAACCGGCGACAAGCACAACCGCTAAGACCGCAAGCCCGAATTTCCCTCGCGGCATAGGAAATCTTCCGCCCGGCATTCCGCCGCCCTGACCTCTTCGGTCTTCAACGTTCTGACTGCCTTCTCTGTCTTTCCACAGCATCACAGCACCTTTATAAAAATGCACGTCTACATTGTAGATTTGAGCGTCTGCGGCAAAAGAAGAAACGCCCCAATTGAGGATATCAACGGGGCGTTGCTGCAGCTGCCGAATTTCGCTAAATAATGGTTGACTCTGTCTGAGCTCTTTCTTCCGGCGACATTTCTTTTTCAGGCTTGTTCTGTCTGAGTTCCAGGAATGTCCAGCGAGCTTCAACAAATCTTCCTTTGCGGCCTCTTCTGGTGCGGAAATCTTCAACGGAACGCGGACCAACCACCAGTTCCTGAATCTTTCCGCCTCTGCCCTTACCGACAACAATAACGCCGTTGGGCGCAATCGGGATCGCAGAAACAAGCTTTTCTCCCTCGCTGATCATCATCAGCGAAACGCCTTTGCCTCCGCTCGATCGTGCGCTCAGCTCGTCGACGGAGAAGACAACCAGTCTGCCTGAACTTGAGAGCGCGGCGATCCATCCGGTAATCGGAGAAACCGTACGGATCGGAAGCGGCTTCGCGCCTTTTTCCAACGTAAAGAATGCTTTACCGGCTTTTTGACGAACCGCAAGGTCGCCCGCCTTGCAGAAAAAGCCCACACCGCTGTCCGAAGAGAATAAAAGCTTTGTATCGTCCGAACCTGCAAAGTAATCTAGCGGCCTGTCGCCGTCCTGAAGCTGAACAAATGCGCTGATATGTGTTCCGTCTCCGCGTCCGCTCGGCAGCTGCGAAACCGGAACACAGTAAATTCTTCCGCTGTCAGAGAGGACATATAAGTTGTCGACACTGCGGCACTCAAACGACATGCGATAGGCGTCTCCGAGCTTATAGTTCATCGATTTGCAGTCGATAGAATGACCGCCTCTGCTGCGCACAAAACCCTTTTCACTGATAATGACAGTGACGGGTTCGTCCACAACACGCTTGGTCAGAGCCGCGGTCTGCGCTTCCTCAATTAACGTTCTTCTTTCATCTCCGAACGTTTCGGAATCTTCCTCAATCTCTTTAATAATCTGTTTTCTGAGCTTGCGGTCATTATCAATCAGCTCCGTCAGTCTCTCTTCTTCTTTGCGAAGCTTATCTAGCTCTTTCTGCATCTTGATCGGATCCATGCCGGAGAGCTGACGCAGACGGATTTCCAAAATGTCTTCCGCCTGTTTATCCGTTAAATGGAAATGATCCATAAGTCCGACCTTAGGATCGTCCGCTGTACGGATAATTCGGATTGCCTCATCAATATCGATAATGATCGTGAGACGACCTTCCAAAACATGAATACGCGCGCGGATTTCCTCTCGGCGGAAGCCGCATCGCGCAAGAACTGTTCTGATTCGGAAAGAAATCCATTCGTTCAGGATTTCTCTGAGCCCTTTCTGCTTCGGCTTGCCGTCAACACCGATAAGAACGAGATTAAATTTACAGCTGACTTCAAGGCTGGTCTTGCTGAATAAAACATTCAGCAGTTCATCCCGGTCAACCGTTTTGCTCTTCGGATCAATAACAATTCGAATCGCGGCCTCTCCGTTTGATTCGTCTCTGACAGAAGAGATCACGTTCATGAGAAGCTGCTTGTCCTGCTGCTGTTTGGCGCTCAGCGTCTTTTTACCGGATGATGCTTTCGGATTGGTCAGAGAGTCAATTTCCGACAGTACTTTCTGCGCGGATACTTTATAAGGAAGCTGATCAATCACCAGCTGCCAGAGACCTCGGCTCAAATCCTCGAAGTGATAAACCGCGCGAAGCTGAAGCGAACCGTAGCCGGACTGATAAGCCGAAAGGATATCGGACTGCGGCGAGATGATCTGGGCCCCGCCCGGAAAATCCGGACCGGGAATAATTTCCAAAAGTTCTTCCGTTGTCGTTTCCGGCTGATCAATTAGTTTGACAGTAGCGGCCGCGACCTCTTTAAGGTTATGAGACGGAATCTCAGTGGCCATACCCACCGCGATACCGCTTGAGCCGTTTAAAAGGAGCATCGGAAGGCGAGCCGGCAGAAGCGTCGGTTCTTTGAATGCGCCGTCGTAGTTCGGGACAAATTTAACGGTTCCTTCGTCAATTTCGCTCAGCAGAAGTTCCGAATACTTAGACAGTTTTACTTCGGTATAACGCATTGCGGCCGCGCCGTCACCGTCGGCCGAACCGAAGTTGCCCTGACCGTGCACCAGCGGGTAGCGCATCGTGAAGTCCTGAGCCAAGCGCACCATTGCGTCATAGGCCGCCGAGTCACCGTGCGGATGGTATTTACCGAGCACGTCACCGACGACACGCGCACTCTTGACGGTTTTAGCGTCCGGGGACAGCCCCAAGCGCTTCATCGCGTAGAGAATACGGCGCTGAACAGGTTTCATGCCGTCGCAGACATCCGGAAGCGCGCGCCCCTTAACGACGGAAATCGCATACTCCAGATAGGCGCGGCTTGCGAAATAAGCCAATGTCAGTTCATCAACATCCGTTTCGGCGTTCTTCATCGCCTCTTCAACGATGTCTGTTCCGCTGAGCATCGCAGGCTGAGGGACCATTTCCGCGTCAACGATTTCCGCTTCAACTTTTTCAACTACGGCTTCTTCGTCTTTGGCGTCCTGCTCAATCAGCTCAGCCGCGGCGCTTTCTGCCTGCGCGACTAAAGTCTCCGCCAAATCGGTCTGAGCGGTGTCTTTTTCTTCGACACTCTCGCTTTCCGATCCGTATTCGTTTAAATCAAACAGGAAACCGGAGCCGGCACCGATGTCTTCCTCCTGAGCGGAGTCAGCGGATGTATTTTTTTTCGTATCACTGTCAGTTTCTTCCGGAATCTGAGGCTCTTCAGCCATCATTTCCTCATCAAAGAAGCTGGTTTGATCCTTTTCAGTTAATTTTCTTTTTTTATTTTCTGCCATTTGACTGTCCGCAATACGTTAAATATCCGGTTCAAACTGATCGCCGTGACGTTCAATCCATTCCTTGCGCGAATCCGCTTCTTTTCCGGCCATCAGAATATTCATCGCCTTTTCGGTCAGCTCGTCACCCGGCGCGCCGACTTTAATCGGCAGCAGTCTGCGGGTTTCAGGATCAAGCGAAGTTTCTTTCAGCTCCTGCCAATCCATTTCTCCCAGACCTTTAAAACGCGAGATTTCAATCTGATTTTCTTTGTACTTTTCCTTTTTAAGCCTTTCCAAATTCTGTCTCAGTTCTTCCTCGTTAAGGCAGTAAATTCTCCGCTCTTTTTTCTTCGCGGTCTTAGCCACTTTAATCTTAAAGAGCGGAGGCATCGCGATAAAGATGTGTCCAGTCTCCATAAGGTAGGAGAAATGACGGTAGAAAAGCGTCAGAAGAAGCACCTCGATGTGAGAACCGTCAACGTCGGCATCCGCCATGATGCAGATTTTTCCATAACGCAGGCCGGAGATGTCTGGTTTTTCCCCAACCGCATGAGGATCCACACCGATCGCAACAGAAATATCATGAACTTCCTTATTGCCAAAGAGCAGGTTTCTGTCCACTTCCCATGTATTCAGGACCTTGCCTCGAAGCGGAAGAACCGCCTGATATTCTTTATCTCTTCCTTTCTTTGCCGAGCCGCCCGCGGAGTCGCCTTCCACCAGGAACAATTCATTTCTGGTGATGTCTCCGCTCGTGCAGTCGGTCAGTTTTCCGGGCAGAACCGCGACGGACGAACCTTTTTTCTTTTCAATTTTCTGAGAAGAATGCTGTCTTGCCTGAGCCTGTTTCACAAACATCTCGGCGAGTTTCTTCCCCTCTTCGATATGGCTGTTCAGCCAGAATTCCATCTGAGGGCGAACGAAGGAAGAGACCAGCTTTAACGCTTCCTTACTGATCAGTTTTTCCTTAACCTGGCCTTGGAACTGAGGGTCGAGAACCTTCGTATTCAGAACGAAGCTTGCTCTTGCGAACACATCCTCGACGATCAGACGAACACCTTTGGCACCGAGGCCGTGGGTTTCCATAAAAGATCTGACCGCCTGATAAATTCCGTCTCTCAAACCGGCTTCGTGAGTTCCTCCGAGCGGGGTAGGAATCAGGTTAACGTAGCTTTCGCGCTCGAGATTACCTTCTTCCGTCCAAGTCACAACCCAGGCTGCGCCCTCTCCTTCGGGGAACATTTCGTCCTCTTCGGTCGCATATCCTTTTGCTTCGAACGGAGTGACGATCGACTTACCGGAAACCTGATCGAGCAGATACTCTTTGAGGCCGCCCGTATATTTCCAGGTTTGGCGAATGTCTTCGGCTTCATTGATGTAGATGACTTCGCAGCCCGGGAGCAGTACTGCCTTGCTTCTAAGAAGACGAATCAGCTGAGCCCGCGGAATCTTCGGGCTGTCAAAGTACTTAGGATTCGGCCAGCAGCGAACTCTTGTTCCTGTGGCCCGCTTCGGCCTGGGAGATTTGATGCTTTTCAGCTCTTCTTTAACAAAGCCGTTTTCAAAAGCGATCGTACTTTCGAGGCCGTCACGCCATACGGTAACTTCCAGGCGGTTTGACAGAGCGTTTGTCACAGACACGCCTACGCCGTGCAGACCGCCGGAGAATGAGTATGCTCCGCCTTCTTTCTTATTAAATTTACCACCCGCGTGCAGTCGTGTGAACACCAATTCGACCACCGGAGTCTTTTCCTGCGGATGCAGACCGACCGGAATGCCGCGTCCGTCGTCTTCAACGGAGATTGAACCGTCCGCGTACTCGGTAAAAATGATTTTTGTTCCGTATTCCGCAAGAACCTCGTCACTGGAGTTATCAATAACTTCCTGGATAATATGCAGCGGACTATCCGTCAGAGTGTACATACCCGGTCTTTGTTTAACCGGCTCCAGACCTTTTAGGACTGTGATGGAACCTTCTGAGTAGGTTTGAGCTGCTTCATTAATTGCGGACATACGGTTGGAATAAGTAAAACAAAAGACAAAAGCGCAAAGTTCTATTTTATCAAAAGGCCTGCAGGTGTTAATTCATATTTTCACTGCCGTGTCCGACTTCGAAGCAGGGAGTCGGTTTCGTCGCTCATGAGCCGAAAATCAAAGAAGGAATGCCATCGAAAATTGAGCAGCGCGTCTCCGGTACCGACCGCTGAGAGACTCAAACAGCCGCCGAAATAGCGATTTCCTTCTCTTAAAAAACGGCTTTGCCGTACAAAAAGAACCTTTAAGCCGATTCAAACAACCGGATAAGGCCGCACTTCAGAACCTCGGCCTGTTGAACGAAAAGTCTCCAGACACAAACCACAAGAATTTTGCCCTGTTTGGAAGACGTTCCAACTCGTAAATTAAAAATGCTTTAAAATTACTCGCTCCGGCCCCATAGTTGAATGGATACAACGTGGTCCTCCTAAGACTGAAGTACAGGTTCGATTCCTGTTGGGGCCGCCAAAACCCAAAAACAAACAAAACCAAACGAGCACAAACCAATACAAACAAACAGTTAAACACCTTGAATATCAGAGGTTTTTCTTGGTTTAGAAGAAAGTTCCAATAACAAACTAATGCAAATAAAACCTAACTAGTCCAAAATGATGTTTATGGCAAAACTAATGGCACTAGTTTTTATATGAATCTGACTAAAAATTTTATTGCTACGGCAGCTGACGGACTGTACAGTGACTCCGGCTCTAAAGGATTATATTTAAGAGAAATGTCCGCACTGCGGCGAGTGGCAGACGCTGTCCTGGGAGAACGTCTCCTGGCAGCATGAGGAAGGCCGAAATCACGAAATCTTCGGCGACTCGTTGCCGGAAACTGCGGTCTATAACTGCCCGCACTGCGGCGTCCAGTGGTCGAATGAGCTGAAAAACCGCGCGGTCAAAAACGGAGAGTGGCGAGCGACCGCCGCCTTCACAGGCATTGCCGGCTTTTACATTAACGAGCTTTACAGCCCGTTTCCCGGATCGAGCCTGGCCGAAATCGCTAAAAAGTATTTGAGCGCTAAAGCGAAGCTCGATGCCGGAGACGACAGCTTTATGAAGAGCTTCGTCAATAACCAGCTCGGCCTTCCCTACGAATTCGCCAGTGACCTTCCAGACACTGCCGACCTGGCAGCACGCGCCGAGGATTATCCGGAGAAGACAATACCGGTCAACGGTGTGGTTTTGACTGCCGGAATCGACGTTCAGCACGACCGATTGGCCGTAATCATCCGCGCCTGGGGCGTCGGCGAGGAATCTTGGCTGGTTTGGTGGGGCGAAATTTACGGACAGACAATGGTTCCGGAGGCTGGTGCCTGGAAGGATTTGGATGCCCTGCTCCTTTCAGAGTTTCCGACTCCGAACGGCAGCAAGCTAAAAGTTCGAGCAGCTTCCATTGACTCGTCCGACGGCCAAACTTCTGACGCGGTTTACACGTTTGTCCGGAAAAGGAAACGCCGCGGCTTGATGGCGATCAAAGGATCTTCGGTCAACGATGATTCGAAGGAAATCTTCTCGACCCCGAGGGCTTCCGTTGATTTGAATTACAAACAGAAGGCTTCGAAGTTCGGCCTGCGTCCGTTCATTGTCGGAACCTCCAGAGCGAAAGACTTAATTCTTGGCGTGGACGCTAATGCCGGCCGCATCAAGCTCCAGGGCAAAGGCCCGGGGCGTATGCATTGGTACAAAGAGGTCCGTCCGGACTACTTTGAACAGTTGGTGAGCGAGGTAAAGGCTCCAGCCAGAAATTCCCGAAAAAGAGTCTGGCAAAAAAAGAGCTCGGTACGAAACGAGGCGCTGGACTGCGAGGTTTACGCGTTGCATGCAGCGCGCAGTTTGAAACTGCACATGTGGACCTCGGCCCGATGGCTCCTTGAATTTCAGCAGCAGGCTCAGGAATCGCTCTCGTTTGAAGCAGAAACCGAGACGATACAGCAGCCGATTGAACAGCAGCCGGCACCTCAGCCGCTCCCGGAAGAAAAAACCAAACCTAAGCGTAAGCAACAAATGTTTGACGGCTATGACGAGCCGCCACCTTATTTTGGAGACAGTGAATGGTAAGCATCATTGCAGGCGATTCGCACACCTGGCGATTGCTTCCGGTTCGATATTTGAACCCGAAAGAGATTCCGAAAAACGCGGCATGGTCCGCGTTTTTCAATCCGGCCGAAGGTAAGGATCAGCCGGCCCTGCTGGTTGAAACGTCTGGTGATTTTATCGTGATCATCATGCCCCCGGGGGTGTCCGAAAATCTCTCCGGAAAGTCCGGGGATGTATTGCTTCAGGTGTCTGGGAAAAATCTCCGGAAAACTTTCTTGGTTGAAGAGGTTTCCATCGTTTCGCTGGAAAACAGTCGCCCGGCTTCATTCAAGTCGAGGGCTCGCCAGTGCCTGGAGGCAGCTCAGCGCGCATTGGAAACCTATACAGGAACCAACGGGCATGTCAAAAGTTACACGATCGGCTCCCGTTCCATGACATTCAACTCCCCTCAGGAGCTGTTTGATCTCATCGAATATTGGAAAAAACAGGTTTTCCTTGAGGAATGCCGAGCCCGGGGCGTTGACCCGCATACTTTATTGGTTGAATTCAGATGAGTAAATCAAAGAAAAGAATCAAGAAAAATGGGCTTCGGTCATTTGAGTCTGCAAAAACCGGGCGATTAACAGCTGACTGGCTCAATGCCGGGGACACGACTCAGGACACTGAGTTGCGGGGTGATCTTAGAACGCTTCGAGCCCGCAGTCGCCAAATGATTCGTGACAATCCGCACGCCTTAAACCTGCGGCGAATGATCCAGAACAACGTCGTTGGCCAAGGCATTGGAATCCAGTGTCAAGTCCAAACGAAGGACGGGAAACCCGATCAAAAAACTAATGATCTGATTGAGGCCGCTTGGTATGAATGGTGCGAGGCAGACAACTGTCACGCCGCCGGCCGGCTGAATATGACTGAGATGATGAGGTTAATCATCGGCTCGGTTTTCCAGGACGGTGAAATTCTTGTCCGGAAAATTCACGACGGCTTTGGCCGCTCTGATGTCCCGTTTTGCCTGGAGGTCATTGAGTCTGACCTTCTGGTCGATAACGAATGCACTTTAACTCCGAGCCAGCGCGGCAATACGGTGCGGTTGGGCGTTGAGGTAAACCAGTGGATGCGTCCGCAGGCCTATTGGTTTTGGCCAAATCATCCGGGCGACATCAATGTTTCCGCCTATACACAGAACCAACTGCTCTACATTCCGGCCGTTGACATCGTCCATTTGTATTTGGTCGAGCGATGGCCTCAAACCCGAGGAACGCCGTGGCTGCATTCTGTCCTGAAAAAACTTCGGGACATGGGCGGTTATGTCAATTCCGAAATCGTGGCAGCAAGGGCGGCAGCAAATATTGTCGGCTTTGTGCAGCGAGAGATTGTCGATGATGGTGATCTGGAAAACGACGGGAAACCGATCCCGAAATATCTCCGGTCCGAACCCGGAATGTTCCAGCGCCTGCTCCCGGGAGAAAAATTTGAAGGCTTTACGCCGTCTCGACCCAACTCAAACATCGATGCATTTATGCGTTACATGCTGAGAGAAGTTGCCGCGGGCGTCGGGGTTTCCTACGAAACGTTGTCCCGCGATTATTCGCAGAGCAACTATTCCAGCTCCCGTCTCGCGTTGCTCGATGATCGGGATCAATGGCGGGTGTTGCAGACGTGGCTGATTGAAAAATTCCTGAAGCCTATTTTCTGTGACTGGCTGGATCACGCCGTTTTGTCCGGGCGTCTGAATCTGCCCGGATATTTCGAAAACAAGGAACGTTATCAAACAGTCAGATTCAAACCTCGCGGTTGGTCATGGGTCGATCCGGCAAAAGAAGTTACTGCATATATCAATGCTCGGAACGCCGGCTTTATGTCTGATAGCGATGTCGTTGCCGCAATGGGCAACGGCCAAGACTTTGAAGACATTTGCAAGCAGCGGGCAAAGGATAAAGCCACTGCGGAATTTTACGGAGTAACAACAAACAGTCAGGTTTTGAAACAGCAAAAGGAGAGTACGGAGGATAAAAGTGACGAAAAAGAGGACTGAGTTGACTGCGGACCAGCTTCGCGGACAAGTGCGTTCTGCAGTATTTGAACGTTCGGAGGATCAGAATTCGAGTGTGATTAGATTCCCGGTTGCATCCGATACGCCGATTCAACGGTGGTACGGACAAGAAATTCTGAGCCACAAGCCTGGTGCCATGGTTATGGGGGAGCGACAAAAAACGCTTCCCCTTCTTTTTAACCATGACCGCAATAAGTTAATCGGCATTGTCGAGAAACTCGATCAGGATGAACACAGGACCTATGCAACGGTCCGTTTTTCTTCTTCAGAGGACGGGCAAAAGGCTAAGGCGATGGTTGACGAACGAGTTCTCGTTAACTGCTCGTTCCAATACGAAATCAGAGATTACGACGAAATTCGTGGAGAAAACCGTGAGGACGATCAGATTATCGCGACCTCATGGGAAATCTTTGAGGTTTCCCTTGTAACTATTCCCGCCGATTCGAACGTCGGCGTTTACAGACATTTTGAAACCAACTTAAAGGAAAAAAAGATGGCAACTAGAGACCAAGAAAATTCTGAAAACACTGTTAATGATTCCGAGCAACAGGTCAGAGAAAATGTTCGCGAAGCAGCGATCACAGAGGCCCGTCGCGTGGAGGCAGAACGCGAACAGGTTCGCAAGGCTGAACGCCAGCGCATTGAGAATATTTATTCTCTCTGCCGCCAGTTCAATATCGAGGACTCCGAACGCGAAAACATGATCCGCTCCAATGAGTCCATCGAAAATATTCGCTCACATGTTTTAGATCTTCTCGGCAATCGTTCCGCCGCCCCGGTCGGAGCCGCTTCCAGAGGAATCTCCGAAGACATCGGTCTGACAGCCACAGAAAGAAGCAATTTCAGCCTGGTCCGTGCATTGAATGCAGCAATGACTGGCGACTGGAGTAAGGCGGGATTTGAACGCGAAGTTTCTCAAACGCTTGCAAAACGCAGCGGCCGCGAAACAAGCGGCTTTTTCATGCCCAGCGACATCACAATGCAGCGTGATACCACGCGCGGATATGTAGTTGGTCAGGCCACGCAGGGCGGGAACCTTGTTGAAAATGAGCTTCGAACTGGATCTTTCATTGATCTTCTTCGAGCAAAAGCAATGGTTACTCGTATGGGCGCGACCGTAATTTCCGGCCTTGTCGGAAACGTTGAAATTCCTAGACAAACCGGAGCATCGACTACATATTGGCTGGCTGAAAACGGAAAGCCGACAGAAAGCAACGCGGTGTTTGATAAGGTTGCTCTGAAACCAAAAACAATCGGTGCGATTTCTTCTGTTTCTAGAAATCTGCTGCTCCAATCCAGCATGAATGTTGAGGCTTTTGTCCGTAATGAGCTGGCTGTTTCTTTGGCTCTTGGCATTGACCTTGCTGCTCTCTGTGGCTCTGGAACAAACAATGAGCCTACCGGCATCGCGAATGTGCCGGGAATTTGCACAGTTGAGGGCAGTGAAAACGGCGCAGCTCTGACATTTGATCATCTCATCGATATGGAAACTCAGGTTGCCACTGAAAATGCTGACGTCACAAATATGTACTACCTGTGCAACGCAGCCACAATCGGCTTTTTGAAGAAGATTAAGAACTCTTCCGGCGATTACATCTGGAAACCTATCACTGAGGCGGTTCGTAATGGTTTCCCGGGTGAGGTCAACGGTTATGCTGTTGGCCGCTCTAATCAAGTTCGCGGTGGACTGACAAAAGGCACTGCAACAACCTGTAATGAAATTTACTTTGGCAACTGGGCCGACCTTCTCGTTGGCGAGTGGGGTTTCCTCGAAATCGACGTCAATCGCTACGGCGATTCCTGGAAATCTGGCGGCGTTGAAATCCGCGCATTGCAGTCAATCGACATTGCAGTCCGCCACCCGAAGAGTTTCTGCCTCTTCTCCGACGCTCTTCTGAGCTAATTCTTGAGGGGCTCGGGCCCCTTTTTCTTTGGAGAAACTCTATGAAATGCATTGTCAGACCCCAGTTTTATTTACATCACGAAGGCAAAGTTTTTTGCCCCGGGGAACTGGTCGATTGGCCCTCTGATAAACCACTGCCGGCTCCGTTAGAAAGAGCAACTCAGAAGAAATCGAAGGTCAAGGCCACTCCTCAGCCGATTGAATCTGATGAGTCTTTGGAGACGGAGCAGTCTGAAGATGAGTAACTATGACTCAATGTTTGCTGCTGATATTGAGATTTTCCTCGGCACTTTTGGGAGGGAACGTCGAATCGGCTCTCGAATCGCTCGATGTGTGATTGACAGGGATCTGGAGATTCAGAATGCCGGACGGGTATCCGAGCCGTTTTACGGGTTGAGTTCAAATCAAATTAGGATTTACGCCCGGATCGGTGACGTTGACACGCCTGAGGTGAATCAGACACTGTCAGTGGACGGAACGTTCCACCGTGTCGCGTCAGTGTCCGATGAACACGGCATGCTCGTGATTACATGCGAGGAAAACAACGAATGAGTTCTAATTCGTTTGCTCAGGCTCAACGGATACTCAAACGCGCATCCAGCCTCATCCAGCGAGCGTCGTTTGCGGCAATGGGGCGAGCAATGTCTCATGCTAAGACGGTGCTAGGCAAAGAGATACGAACTGAATATGCGATTAAGGCACGACGAGCTCGATCTGCGATTACGGCAAAACGAGTCAAGACCTCTGGTTCGACTCAAGCGGAAATTTTGGTTAGAGGCGGGAATCTCCTGGCCAGCGAGTTTTCTCTGAGACCAAAAACCGACACAACGGGCGGACGACGTAAAGCCGTCAGGCTGGGCATTCGAAAAGGCGGCGTGCAGCGCATCGATCGAGGTTTTGTCAGCAGAGGAGTTTTGCTGCGCAGAAAAGGATTCAGCTCATATCCGATAGAGCCAGTGTTCGGGCCTGCTGTTCCCGGCATGGCTGCTAATGAACGTGTGGTTGACGCAGTCCAGTCCGATTTCAAAGAAACCTACGAGAGACGATTAGAGCATGAAATTTCTCGACTAATGAATAAGAGGTGATAGTGGAATTAAATTTATGTGACTGCCTGAGGGTATTTCTGGCATCTCGGATGACTGACGTCGTTTTGCCGACGCGCGGTTCGAATATCGAAACTCCAGGGGAATCTCGGCAATTGAAATTCATTGACTCGTATCTACCGATCAAGAATAACAATTCAGATGATCCCTACCCGTTTGTTATGGTTCGCGCTGATTCGTCTGTTGCCGAATCGGAGAAATTGCAGATTGTTGTCTCAATCATTGTTGGCACATTCGCTGCGGATTCCGTTGGTTTTCGGGATGCGCTTAATGTGTGCAGCAGAATCCGAAACGAGATCCTGCCATTCACCCAGACTCCGCTGGATCAAAAATTTCATCTGCTCCCAAAAATCGAATGGGATACGTTAACTGACGATCAGCCCTGGCCGTATTGGCAAATGGGTCTAAAAACCACATGGGCTATTGATTTTCCGATAAACAAAACAGGAGGCCTGCCTAATACCGACGGTCTCGATGATTACAACGAGAAACTGAAGAAGGCACTTTATGGCTAAAGCAAAAATTTACGTCGGTCCACGTCTGCCAGGCTTGAACCGATTTTCTGTGTTTGAAGGCGGTTCGATACCGCCGCATATAAAAACGATGATCGAAAAGAGGCCCGCAATTGCAGGCCTCATTGTTTATGTCGACGAATTAGCTCAGGCGCGTCTGGACATTCAAAAAACCGGTCATCCCCTCAACGTTTTCTATAAAAAGATTTTAAAGGAGTGATTAAATGGCATATATGCATCGTGTGCACAGCTCTGAGGTAGCAAGCAGCGTTCTGCCTGTTGTCGCAGTTCCAAGCGCCATTCCATTCATTGTTGGAACGGCCCCTGTCAACATGACAGACGGCGGTTCTAATCAGGTGAAATATGTTCAAAACTATTCAGAGGCATTCGCCGCATTCGGATATGTTCCGCCTAAGGAGGATGCATCCTCCGGACTGAAAAAATATGAATACTCAATTTCTGAATTCATGTTCTCTCAGTTCCAGTTGTTCGGAGTGGGTCCTGCGGTCATTGTGAACGTGCTGGATCCTGCCAAACATAAAACTCAGGCAGCGACAACAACAGTCACGTTGGACACAAAAACAGCATCTGCAACTGTACCGGAAACCGGCATTCTGCTCGATTCGGTTGTTCTCAGCGGCACAGACAATTCATTGACGGTCGACGAGGATTATCTGCTCGCATTTGATGACATTGGCCAGTTGGTTATCACCTCATTGAAGAACCAAGATGGCGATTTCAGATGTCCAACCGGCACAGCGATCACATTTTCTGCCGATAAATGCGATCCATCTCAGGTCACAGCCGATGACATCATCGGTGGCGTTTCCATGGTAAACGACGTCGAAATCAAGAAGGGATTAGAGCTGATTGAGGATGTATTCCCGTTGTTTGGAATCGTTCCAGGCATTCTGATTGCTCCGGGATTTGCCAACAATTCAACTGTTGCGACTGTGATGGCAGCTAAAGCGGCCAGCATCAACGAGGTATTTCGAGCGATTTCTATTTGCGACATTCCGACTGAGGCAGTTAAATCCTATTCGGAGGCGTCTAACTGGAAAAACGAAAACAACATTGTCAACTCAGCTCAAATCCTGTGCTGGCCGATGTTGCAGCAGGACTCCGTGTTGTATCACATGTCGACCCAGTTGGTCGGGCTGATGGGACAGGTCGATGAGAACAACGGTGGAATTCCCTATGAATCACCGTCCAACAAAACGTTCAGCGCGACAGGTATGACGCTAGCTGATGGAACTGAAATCCCGCTCAGCCTGCCGAATGCAGAATACTTAAACGGACAGGGCATCGTAACAGGACTTAATTTTATCGGCGGCCTGAGAGCGTTCGGAAACAGAACGGCCTGTTATCCGGCAAATACAGATCCAAAAGATGCATTCATCCCAATCCGGAGAATATTCTGCTACATCACGAACACCGTGGTGCAAACCTGCTGGCCGCGTTTGGACAAACCGCTCAATCGTCGCCAGATCCAGACGATCACCAACACAATTCAGGTCTGGCTCAACGGTTTGGTTGCACGCGAATACCTGATTGCTGGCAGGATCGAGTTCCGAGAGGACGAAAATACAATCTCAGATCTCTCCGACGGAATTTCAAAATTCCACGTCACGATCACGCCGCCCTCTCCCAACAGAGAAATTGAATTTATCCTCGAATATGATGCGAGCGCCTTATCCGCGCTCTTCGCAGCCTAAAAGGAGGCGCCAATGACAGAAAATAATGGTGCAAACTACATTCCTGACCGCACAATCAATTTCAACGTAACTGCTGATGAGGGGAATGTTTTCCTCGGCATCGGCACTGTGGACATGCCTGAAATCCAGAGGATGACTGACACCCTCTCCGGTTCCGGTATCGCAGGCGAGGTTGAAACAACGATCCCGGGCCACTTCCAGTCGATGGAAACCACAATCAATTGGTCCAGTCTAACCCGCGAAGCATTTAATTTGCTCAAAGAAGGTCCTGTCAGTCTGACCCTGAGACTGGCACAGAACGAGATCAATGCGTCTGGAGACAGTAATCAAGTCAAGGCTGTGCGGATTCACCTACGCGGTCTGGTTAAAACTTCCGCTCTCGGGTCTGCAGAGGTGAACGCAAAGACGGAACAAACAACCGTTGTTGAGACAACATACCTCAGAGTTTTTATCAATGATGAGGAAACGCTTGAAATTGACAAGCTCAACATGATTTTTAAGGTTGGCGGTACAGATCAGATGGGCAACGTAAGGAAAGCCCTGGGAATGAATTAAACAGGAGACAAAATGAAATATGAATTTTTTAAACCTTATAAATTCGAAGATAAGGAATATTCCGAAATCGAACTAGACTTAGACGGTTTAAGAGGCTCCGATATTGAATCTGCCATGATCCAGGTTGAAGACCTAACCAAGATGGGGCAGAGAATTCCAACAGCAGCCAGTTGGAAATTTTTAGCCGCAAGAGCATCGAAGCTGCCTGTTGAGTTCTTTACAAACTTGCCGGCAAGAGACTGGTTAAAACTCTCCGGGATTGTCTCCCCTTTTTTCGACAGTTAGGACTAAGTGCTAAACATCCAATCCAAGATTTAAAGCGTCTTTGCGTTCGATTATCGCTAACCGACTGCAAGCTTTCTTTTTTGGATTGGTACAACATGCCAATAAGGGACTTGATGGAATGGTCTAGGATACTTCTTTCTGAATTAGAAAAGGTTCGGAAACTCGAAGAAAAGGCTTTTAAGAAGCCCAGGAACCCCCTATAATTAAAGAAATCACAGAAAAGAGGCCCGATATGTCATTAATAGATGATTTTCTTCATTCGATAGTCGGAATGATTTGGTGCGCAGCAATGCTCATCTTAGGACTGCCTCTTCTTCTCCTAGTTCCTTATATTGCAATCTTGATGGGATACGAAGCAATTCAAGAAATTGAGACTCCTCTTTATCGTGATCTGATTTACTTCGTTATTTTTGAAATTTGCTTGGTCACTTTTGTTGTGAAAACAACTTACATCAATTGGTTCAGGAAGCATCTTTGGAGGCTTCCTGAACTAAAAGATGATGAAACTTAACTTTTTATTTAATTTAAGAAAGCCGCCTTTGTGCGGCTTTTTCTTTGGATAACACCATGTCGGTATCTAAAACATTCGAGATGGCTTTTGTTGTCGGAGCGGCTTTGCAAGCACAATTTGCAACCGTAATGAATAAAGCGACACAAAAGACAACAAACCTAGAAAAGGCCGTTCAAAATCTTCAGAAGGCAAACTCAGATATAAGCTCCGTTCTGAAGCAAAGAGAAGCCACAGAAAAAGCTCGAAATGAATGGGTTTGGGCGGCCAAATCGGCCGATCAGTTAAAACGAACTCTACTTGGGATGTCAAATCCAAGCAAGTCATTAGTAGCTGAATTTAACCGAATGGAGTCCGCGTCTCTTAAGGCAAAGAATGCCTGGTTAGCTCAGAAAAATGCACTAGCTAAACTTGAATCAGAGACGAAAACTGCAGGGGTTTCCTTTGATACCTTACTAAAAAAGCAGACGGCTCTTCAAAAGAGGATGAAATTTGCCAAAAGCGGTCAATCCAGGCTGGATGCTGGAAGGAATCTGATCAATTCAAGCAAGGGCTACGCAGCAACAACTGGAGTCGCAATGTTCTCGCAAATGGCGGGAGCAGTAAAAACCGGAGCAGACTTCGATGCCGCTATGGCTCGTGTGGGCGCTGTTTCCGGAGCATCCGGGGAAGATCTTCTCGCCCTCCGAGAACAAGCTAAGACTCTGGGAAAATCTACTGTTTGGTCTTCTTCTCAGGCCGCTGAGGGACAGCAATTCCTTGCTATGGCTGGTTTTTCTAAAGATCAAATCCTTAAATCTATGCCGGGAATGCTAGACCTCGCCTCAGCCGGAGGTATTGACTTAGGAACGGCCGCCGATATCGGCTCAAATATTTTGACCGGTATGGGTCTGGACGCATCAGAAATGGGGCGAGTTGGAGATGTCTTAACTAATACGTTCACCAAATCCAATACTAATTTGTCCATGCTCGGAGAAACGATGAAGTTTGCAGCCCCGGTGGCTAAGTCTTTAGGCGTTTCACTTGAAGAAGCGGCTGCAATGGCTGGCAAATTGGGAGATGCAGGTATTCAGGGATCCATGGCTGGCACAACTCTTAGAGCTGTGATGCTACGCCTATCAGCTCCGAGTAAACAAGGCGCAGAAGCTTTAGATGCTTTAGGAGTTAAGACCACTGATGCCGCCGGCAATATGAGGAAGATTCCGGACATCTTGGCCGATTTGAACAAGGCAATGGCAAAGATGCCAGAAGCACAAAAAGCAGCCTATACAAAGGCCATTTTTGAGACAGAGGCTATGTCAGGGGCTTTTGTTCTCATGGAGCAGGCTGGGAAGGGAGCTTTGCAAGAATTTACAGAAGCCGTGAAGAAAACCGGGACATCACAACAGGTTGCAGCCGACCAAAATAATAATTTAGTTGGTGATTACAAGGCGTTTACGAGTGCGATCGAGGGATTGACTATTGCTTTCTATGAAAAGCTGGAGCCTGCACTTAGAAAAATTACTCAGGTCGGCACGAAAGCTGTAAGTTGGGTAACAGATTTCGTAAATGAGCATCCAAAAATCACGGCGGCATTCGGGACTCTTGCCGGAGGAATTGGAGCGTTTGCAAGCGCTGCTTTACCTGCTTTCACTTTATTTAAGACCGGGTGTTTTATTTTTGGCTTGTTCAAGTCGGTAATTGGAGCAGCTCAAATTACGATGGCTGCATTTAATTTAGTGTTATCGGCTAATCCGATCGCCATGGTTGTAACGGTTATTGGTACAGCTATCGCGGCAGGCGTCCTTCTCTATCAAAACTGGGAATCAGTAAAAGAGGTTGCTTCCGAAACTTGGGATACTATTAAAAATGCATTTTCCGGCCTGGGTTCATTTGTTGGCGGGGCGTTTGAATCAGCCATGATGGCGGCCAAAGCGCCAATAAATGCCATGATTGCAATGGTCAACTCCGTCATTGAAAAAATCAATGAGTATTCGAATGTTCAGGTTCCATCGTGGGTCCCGGGGATTGGAGGCCAAGGGCTCGGATTCCAGCTCAATCCGATACCTCAGCTGGCCGGTGGAGGCATTGCAACCTCCTCAACTTTGGCCAACATCGGAGAGGGAGCCGAGCCAGAGGCAATTCTGCCGCTCTCTCGCCTTGATTCGATGCTGGGTAATTCGATGGTATCCCCTCCTCCCTCTGTCAATGTGAATCTCACGGTGAATGTACAGGGAACTGGTAATGCAGCATCCGATATACGGCAAGGAGCGTCCGCCGCTGCGTTCGATCTCAAACGCGAACTGGAGCGTATGCTGGCAAACGAACGCCGATTGGCGTATTGAGTGAGGTGATTATGTACAAAACAGTCCAAGGGGATACTTGGGACATCATCAGCAAAAAACTTTACGGCACGGAAAAGTTCATGACACGCTTAATGCAAGCTAATCCGGATATTGCGGAGATTGTTATTTTTCCGGCTGGCGTGAAGGTTGAGGCCCCTGAGATTGCCGTTCCTGCGGAAACACTGCAGGGGTTGCCGCCGTGGAAAACGAGGAGGTCTGATGATTGACAATTTTCAGCCCCGTCAGGCGTATCTGAGAGTGCTCTGGGGGCCAGACGCCTCGAACATGACGCAATACCTCAATCCTGATCTACTGTCGTTTTCCTATAGCGATAAAGACGGAGACGAAGCTGACGAGATCAGCATTACGCTAAAAGATGAAACGGGGAAATGGGCCGGCAGTTGGACTCCTGACGGAGGGATGGTTCTGGAAGCATACATCGCTACAGGAACACCTCTGTCTAAAGGGCCTGAGCTTTATTGCGGGAAATTTTTCGTTGACGGCATTGACTTTTCAGGTCCTCCGAGAACCGTCTCTATCCAGGCCGTCTCTATTCCGTTAGCTGTGCCGATTCGGCGTTTAGTCAAGTCCCGCGCCTGGGAATCTCAGACACTTTCTGCAATCGCAAAAACAATAGCTGAGGAGGCTGACCTGGAATTCCTGTTTGATTCAGATGACGATCCGCAATTTGATCGACAGGATCAGAGCCGAGAAAACAATCTGAAATTTTTAAAGCGGCTGTGTTCTGAAAATGGGCTGTCCGTAAAAGTCACAGACAAGCAGCTCGTTGTTTTCAGCAAAGAAAAATACGAGAAGAAGGAGCCGGTTGCAACCGTTGCCGTCGGGCGATCAGAGGTTCTATCGTTTCGATTCAGCCAGTCTCACTCTGAAACCTATAAGAGCGTGACCGTAAGCTATCGAAATCCGAAACTCAAGAAAAAAGGTTGCGCCGGTGGTGAGATGTTTGACAAATACGGACGGCCAACCAAGGCCGCTCCGGCTTCTGCAGCTAAGGCTGATATTTTTGACGAACACGGACGCCGAATCAAAACAAAAAAAACTAACCCTGCTGTGATGGAATACACCGCTACAGATCCGAATGCCGATGAATCTGCTCAGGATTTTCAGTGGAAAAAACGAGCCACCAGCATTGCCGAGGCTAAACGATTGGCCGAAGCGAAGTTACGCGCCTTGAATGCGAAGAGCATAACCGGAGAGGTCACAGTTGTCGGAAACCCATTGTTCGTCGCAGGAGAGGTTATCGCTCTATCTGGATTCGGATCATTTGACGGAAATTTCTATATAGATTCGGCCACGCATTCGTTAGGTGGCGGATACACGACATCACTACAGATTCATAGGGTGAAAGCATGATTTTTGAAAATGATCAAAACGATCGAAATATGGCTGTTTTAAAACTTGGCGAAGTAGTCGAGGTGTTACCTGATCAATGCAAGGCGCGTGTGGTTTTTGATGAGGATGACTCAATTGTGAGCGACCCCCTGCCCATCGTCATTCCGAATTCGATCGAGAACAGAGATTTCCACCTGCCTGATGTTGGAGAAGATGTTCTGTGCTTGTTCGGTTCTGCTGGGCTTGAAGACGGATTTATTCTAGGTTCGATCTACGCTGGGGAAGTCGTTCCTCCGTCGAGTTCTGCAGATGTGCGCATGGTTGAGTTTGCTGATGGTTCGAAATTCAGCTTTGATCGCAGCGCCTCAACATTTGAAATTGAAATCGGCAGCACACGAATCAAACTGGATCAGAACTCTGTCAATGTCGAGGCAGCACAGCGGGTTTCCGTTAAGTCCGGTCAGGCCGTTGACATCGAGGGGGCTGCGGAGGTCAACATTAAAACACCCACGCTCAACCTCAATGTCGGAGGAACAACAATGCAGTTGAATGGCTCCAGTGCAACGATTACATCGCAGGATTTAACGTTCAGAGGCAACGTTTCTGTAACGGGGAATCTGTCGGTTTCGGGTAATGGCACGTTCTCTGGAACAGTTCACGCGCCCAATGTTTCATAGGAGGACATATGGCCAGTGTTTTAGGATGTTATGGACCAATGCCGTTCTATTGTTCAGAGAATGCAATTTTCAATTACAAGGATCTGAAATCCTCGAAACAGATCAGGTGGGCGGAGCATTCTGTCTACCAAGGAAAAACAATCAAGGAGTTTTTGGGATATTCACCTCTGGAGGTGTCGTTTAGCCTGCGATTCGATGCCTCTCGAGGGATAGCTCCGTTGATTGGAATCCCGTTGCTGGAAAAATTACTCGATCAACATATAGCGCTGCCGCTCATCGTTGGAGGAGTTTATATGGGCATGATGGCGATGGATAAATTTGATGTTCAACACAAATTTTTCGGCAAAGGCGGTGCGTGCATTGTTGCCGAGGTCTCTGTTTCGTTTTCGGAGGTTGGAAATGGATTATTCGATGGACTTATCTAAACCTATCGCAGTTAATTTCTCGCCATCCTCTGTGGCCGAGGAGATTCTTCAGAACGTTCGAACGATTTGTTCAACAGTCGTTGGTTCTGTTCCGCTGGATAGGGACTTCGGAATGTCGATGGATATGCTTGACCAGCCGATAAACATTTCACGGATGCTGTTCCAGTCCGCTGTGATTCAGGCCCTTGCAAAATACGAGCCCAGGGCAAAATTGGTCTCGATCGATTTTTCAACGAACGGAGAGAGCGTTAATCAGGGAATAACGATGCCGCGGCTGACACTGGAAATACAGGAGTAAATATGTCGGAAAATTTCCCGCGTTGGGGATTGCCGGATGTCAATTTTATGGAGACAGATCCGGACCAAATTAGAGCCTCGATAATCAACAGATATGAGACCGCCTCCGGGCGGTCTCTCGCTATGGGTGATCCGATTCGATTGTTTTTGCTGACGATCGCCGCAGAAATCATCCAACTCAGGCAGGTTTTCAATCATGCTGCTCAGCAAAATTTACTGAGCTATGCGCAAAACCAATATTTAGACGCTTTAGGCGTCTTTCTTGATTGTCCCCGTCAGGAGGCCGATCGTGCAGTAACGCAAATTCAATTTACGTTAACTCAGGCCTTGACTGGCGCATTCGTTATTCCTGCAGGATTCCAAATTACCAATGGCGAGGTTACGTTCCAAACGACAGAACAGGTAGCGATAGAACCGGGGGGACTGCAAGCCGTCGGTCAGGCTGAATGTACCGAATCAGGAGTTGTTGGTAATGGATATCTTGCTGGACAAATATCGACAATCGTTGCACCGCTGGCATTTTTAGCAACAGCGGCGAACATCAATGAATCCTCTGGAGGTTCAGACGAAGAAAGCGATGATAGCTATGCTGAGCGCCTCCGGCTACGACCGAATTCGTTTTCTGTTGCAGGGCCTGAGAAGGCGTACATTTTCCATGCATTTTCAGTCTCTCCGTCAATCATTGATGTGGCAGTGGATTCGCCAACACCAGGAGTTGTCAATGTCTATACGTTGTTGACTGGAGGCGAACTGCCTCAAGAAGCATTTCTGCAAGAGGTCGAATCGTATCTGGCTAGCGAAGAAGTGCGCCCGTTGACCGATGACGTTCATGCGTGCTGTCCGAGCGCTGTCAATTACGAGGTCAACGTTGATTACTACGTTCTCAATTCTGACGTCGTTCGACTGGAATCAATCAAAGAGGCTGTTGAAAATGCGGCTCAGGATTTCGTCACGTGGCAGCAATCGAAAATTGGACGTGACATCAATCCTGATGAGCTGATTTCTCGAATTCGAGCTGCAGGCGCAGGACGAATCGACCATGCAACGCTGCAACCGGCATTCCAGGCTCTGAATCGCAGCCAGGTTGCTCAATGTTCCGGCGTCACGATCACATTTAAAGGGCTGGAGGACGGTTAATGAAAACAATTGATGATATCTCGATTTCCGACCTGTTGCCGTCAAGCATCTCAGATGACCAACGAGTGCGGAATTCAGCCGCAGCGATAGACCCGGAGCTCAAACGCGCATCCGGGTCTCTTTATTTAGGCGCTATTTTTGCCAACGTCGACAAGTTGACGAGCCTGCAACTCGATCACCTGGCCTACAGTTTCGACCTGACCACGTGGCGTGACTCATGGCCACTGAATCAGAAACGACAGGTTGCAAAAACGGTTGTGGCACAAAAATGCAGAATGGGAACACTATCTGCAATTAAAAAAGTTCTGGCTAGCCTGGGATCAGCCGTTTCCATCACAGAATGGTGGGAGAAAAATCCGCGAGGAGAACCTCACACATTTGAGGTTGTTGCGTCGATCAGCTCGCTTTCTGGCGGCTTGAGCGCTGAATCTCAAGAGGATTTTTTTCGATTGCTGGATGAGGCAAAACCCGTTCGATCTCATTACACGTTCACGGTCGTCCAGTCTCTGTTGGGGCAAATCCACATTTCGGCTGCAATCCGACCAGTTTCATACGCACGATGCATTTCTGAGCAATTGCCAATAACGGGGCAAATCATTGTCGGCGGAGTTTTCCGCCCCGCTACGTACACACGAATTTAATTTAAATCAATTGGAGAAATTTTTATGCCTATCGCTGTCATCACGTCGGCAGGACTTGCCGCGCTTGTAAATGCCGAACACAACGGCACACTCCCGGTAAAAATTGCCAAATTTGGCCTTGGGACAGGGAATTACACGCCCACGGCAGAGCAAACCGCGCTCCAGAACAAATTTAAGGACATAGAGGCACTGACTGGTGGAGATGTTGGAGACAACGTTATCCATGTGACCATGAACGATATCAGTTCCGATGCCTACACAGTGAACGAGGTTGGAGTTTATCTAGAGGATGGAACTCTGTTTGCTGTTAGTTCGCAGCCGGTCGGAGCGATTCTGCAGAAAGCCGCGGGTTCGCAAGGCATGATGTCGATCGATTTGGTCGTTCAGGGTGGTAGTTCGGTGATCACTATCGACGGAGACACAAATTTCCTCAACCCTCCCGCAACGACTGTCACGGCTGGCGTTGTGAAATTAGCATCGCTGGCCGACATTGAGGCTGGAATTGACGGAACAAAATCGACAACACCATCGAGTGTTTTCAATTTTGTCAAAAACTACGTCACGACAGCAATTGATGGGCTGAAGAAGCTGTTGCGAGCGGAAATCGCTGCATCGTGTCTGGCTGCCATGCCGATTGGTACAGTTGTGCATTACATGGGAAACACAATCCCTGAGGGATTTCTGCTATGCAACGGCGCCTCTCTGTCTCGGACGGAGTATCCCGAGCTGTTTGACGTAATTGGGACGAAATGCGGAAGTGCTGATTCAGCACATTTCTCAATTCCTGATATGCACCACCGTTTCCTTGAAGGCACTACGGTGCTTTCGGAGATTGGAAAGTACATCGCTGAGGGGTTACCGAATAACGCAGGTGGTATATCTTTTTACAACACTAGCGGAGCAACGTTAGTACACCCTGATCAGACAGGTTCTTTTTACGGAGAATACAACTCGGCAAATCACCAAACGATTACGAACATAACGGAAGGAGAATCGTTTAGTTCACTACGAATGGACGCCAGACGATCAAGTGCCGTTTACGGAGCATCAGATACCGTACAGCCTAATTCTTTACGGGCATTGGCGCTCATCCGAGCATTTTAAAATGCCCTAATCAAAACCAGCGCTCGCATGGCGGACGGCTGAACAGTATTTGAGGCACCAAAAACCTGAGTTGATCGATTCGCGGAGAATTTGAACGCCTGAGAGCCGGTAGCTGTGTTTGTTGAGATTGAACTTGAATCGCCAGATTCAACCTCGGTGTCGGAGATCGCACCTCCCGACCAACCAATTGTTGATAGGTTTGTTCCGTTCCCTAGTGCGACCGCTCGCAGCCGTAATGTAGCGGTGATATTCGGAAAGCAGTTTCTGAGAGTTTGCTACAATCTGAGAATCCTGTTCAGGTGTGCATGACTGAACGAGGAATTGAACGGTTTCGCTCTGGTTACCCGCTCAATCATTGAAGCAAAAACCAAAGCAAAACGGCTCAAGGATTCGCCGTCCGAGAGCCGCTCTAAGTTGAAGGTTTATTATGCACTCAAAAACCTTAAACGTTAGTATAAAGCAAATCTTGCGATTTCTCATTAAGTTGGTGGTCGCTTTGATTCTCATGCTTTACTGCTAGCACCTGAGTAAAAGGCCCCGTTAGTTTTCCGCTGGCGGGGCCTGGGTGTTTCTGACCGAATAACGCAGGTGGTATATCTTTTTACAACACTAGCGGAGCAACGTTAGTACACCCTGATCAGACGGGTTCTTTTTACGGAGAGTACAAATCGGCGAATCACCAAACGATTACGAACATAACGGAAGGGGAATCGTTTAGTTCACTACGAATGGACGCCAGACGATCAAGTGCCGTTTACGGAGCATCAGATACCGTACAGCCCAATTCTTTACGGGCATTGGCGCTCATCCGAGCATTTTAAAACGCTCTAATCAAAACAAGGGCTCGCATTGCGGACGGTTGAACAGTATCTGAGGCACCAAAAACTTGAGTTGATCGATTCGCGGAGAAATTGAACAACTGAGTGGCTGTAACTGGGACTGTTGAGATTGCGCTCGAAGTGCCAGTTTCGGCATCATCGTCAGTGATCGCGCCGCTGGCCCATCCGATTTTTGAAATCGATCCGTCTCCTAGTGTCGCTGTACGCAAACGAAATGTACCTAAGATATTCGGGAATTTGTAAAAACGGATAACTAAGCTACAATCTCGGAACCAAGAAAGGAAATGAGCTTCATCCGAAGTCTTCGCCCTCGAAACCTGCGCCAATCCCTTAATTTTGAGAATTAGCAAAGGATTACGGTGTATGCCGTAGAGGGCCCCGAAAGGGATCAGATAAAACAAAACCCGGGTGGGACCGAGCTTTGTTGAATCTTAACTTCTTATGAGGTACTGAGATGTTGACCGCATTTCCAACCTCGTGGGAGATTATCGCACATAACACGATAATCTGGACAGGTGATTTGTATATTGATTACAAAATCATCCTCGTTCTGGTGTTATGGGAGTTAATCCGCACGAAGCTCTAACAAGCTAAAAAGAGGCCGGTATCCGCAAGGTGCCGGCCTTGTGCGTTTCCGAATAACTGAAATATTGCAGAATCTAGAGCCTCTAGCAGAGGCTCAGCTTTTAATCTGAAGGCATCTTCTTTAGAAGTCTGTCTCTTCTTCGTCGTCTTCGTAGACCTGCGCCTTTTCGGGCTCTGCATCAGGAACCGGAACCCCGAGGGCTTCAAATAACATCCGTCTTTTCCCTGCGATTTCACCGAAGTAGTAACCTCCGCAGAATCTGGTCTGCATTACATTGTTCAAAGAGTCCAGAACTCTGCAGTCACTGTCATACACCATCGGCAGACTATTATTCTTTTTGCACTCCTCACTGTATTTTCTCAGCCTGGTTCTGACAATCATCGCAATAGAGGTTGCCAGGAACTGTACAAACGTTTTACCAGTCAATGATTCGTTGTCCGAGACTCGATTTCTTGAGCAGCCCAAGCGGGATTTGAGCGTTTTAAATGTATCTTCGACTATCCAGCGTTCCTGGTAAGCGCACCAGGCTTTTCTGGCATCGGATATTTCGTCGCTTACCAGTACCCGGTAGCCTTTGTAGCGGAGCTTTTGATCCACTTTTTTATTGTCGAC